>JASFWT010000072.1:0-4881 GCA_050049075.1 Candidatus Babelota bacterium
CCCACAACGTTCTTACCAGGTACGGGAGCAATAATACGAATGCTTAATGCTTTTAGGCTGAGCGCCAGGTCATCTTCAAGGGCTAAAATCTTACTTACTTTGCTACCCACTTCTGGCTCATACTCAAACAACGTAATAACAGGACCGGGGTGAATACCGGCAACGCGACCGTTGATACCAAAGTGTGCCAGCTTGGTAGTGAGCACCCGTGCGCGCTCTTCACACACTTGGTGGAATGCCGCATCATCAGCATGGTTTTCTTCTGGTGAAGAGAAGATTTCCATTGAAGGAAGCTCAAATGGCTCTGGTGCTTGGTAGACAACTTGCTCTGGCTCTTCTTCGATTTCTTCTGACGCCGCTTCAACAGCGTCATCCTCGCTTGTCGAGGATCCAGAAAACGTACGCTCTTCCTCTGCGGTCGGGGAAGTAGCGGGCGTAACCGAAAGGTCATCTTCTTCAGTACCCGGCATAAAGTAGCCGCCACCGCCGCCATCAGATGAATCATCATCGTCATCATCCTCGTCATCAGCATCATCTTCTACCGGTTCACTCATTTCGGTATCATCATCAGCTGGCGCTGCATGCCACTCAGCATCATTCGCCTCCCCTTCAGATTCTTCCCCAGTAAAATAGCCTCCTTCTTCCTCAAGGTCGCTGTCCTTTTCGTCCTCGAGTACTGGCTCTTCTAGCAGGTCATCAATCTCATCTTCATCAATTTCTTCAAGCTCATCTGCCGTCGGTTCACGTTCATCATCACCGCTACCAAATTCGTCTGCTGGTGCAAATAACTGACTGGTTGGATAGTCATCCCCGGCATCCTTACCATCTTCAAGCTCGTACGGCAGATCGGCGTCGCGCACCTCATCGCCAATAGCCAGAGCAGGCGTTTCTCTTTGTTCGTTCTGCGCTGCCTCAACCGCAAATGGGGTCTCTTCAACCGCAAACGCACCCTCTGCTTGTTCTTCTTGCTCGGCAGTTGCATGCGCACTGCCTTGCTCTGCTGCTTCGGCAATATCATCAATAACAATATCTTGTGGGTCGCGAGATGGCGCCAGCGGCTGCACTGGTGGCAGCTCAGTTTTTTCTTCTGGCTGGCGCGCCCGCTCTTCATGTTGTTGCAGCGGCGCAAACGGCTCGTCCTCTTTTTGTTGACCGCCACGAGACCACAGAGTACCCGCTTTTGCAAAAATAAGCCGGAACATACCTTTAATGCCACGCAGTGTCAGACTGAGCGTAGCGCGCAGTGCCCACTGGGCAGCTTGCCATGCAATAGCGTATGAAACTTGTATAACATTTAAAAAGGAGGCGGTGGCTACGATTGCGTATACAAGGACACAGCCTACGGTGCCGACAAAGCTTTTAACCAACACGCCAGAAGCACCGAGCATACCGCCTGGGGTTGGCGCCAGCAGGGAAAAGCCAATCATTTGTAACAAGGTCGCACTACTCATCATCCATAGCGCAAAGCTGATGGTGCGAGTTTTAAGGCGGCGGGCAGTTTGCCATGAACGAAGCGGTACTGCCCACAAACCAAGTAGGAGAAAACTCCAGGCGGCCATCCCAAAAAATACATAGAGGATGGCGGCCATGTGTGCCCCCAGCGTACCGCACCAATTGCGGACCGCTTCTAGTGGCAGCACAACATGAAAAAAGGAACTGTCTTTTGGGGAAAACGTCGCGAGCGCACAGAATGTCCACACCCAGGCGATTCCGCCCAGCAAACGGTGTATATCTCGCCCCCCCGGGATCGATGATGTTGCTGGACGGTCATCCGCCGTTGGTGTTCTGTGCATATCTTTTTTTTCTAACTCTTCGGTGTTCCACGGTTCTTGCATGTTCTCCCCCGCCGTAACTGAGACAAAGTTTCATACCAACTGCGCTCAGAGTACGTAAGAATTTTCACGGCGAGCAACATTTAAAAAATGAATACGATAAACACCCAAGGCTAGGGCAAGTTTAGCATTACCCAAATACCGGAAAGTGCGAAAAGGTAGATTGAGAGAGGCCAAAGGCGATTTCGCGGCACCAATCGCACCACAAGCAGGAGCAATCGGTAGGCAATGACGCCACCCAGAATAAGCGCCAGCATATTTTGTGCCGAAAAAAATGAAGCAGTTAGAAGCGAGATCCCCTCGCCCCCTTCCAGATTATGCAGAGTTGCCCCGCACCATAATAAGAATAGTTTGCCGACCGCCCGGACAATCGCTCCACTCATTAATATAAACTGCAAGCAAAACGAGAACAGCAGCGCCGGTAGATTGCCAAGCCCTAAAAAGACGCCAGCGCCATACGTAGTACCCAGGCGCGAGAGACCGGGCCCCAGGGCAACACCCTGCACGAGACCGATGAGAGTGCTTTTTAAAAGGAGGCCATAATAACTGGATACCGGGTCAAGCCCGGGAAGGGTTTGAGTGGTGCGTTCTTTCCCGGGCGAAGACCCGGGACCCATTACTTTAGCCCCAATCCACTTGGTCGCCAACAACACCCCACCAGTAATCGCCAGCCCCAACCACGTTGGCAAATTACATAGCGCCGCGGTAACATACCACGCGCTTCTCTTGATATAGTAGCAGGCGACGGTCACCGCGGTGGCAATGATGAGGGGGAGCAAAGAGTGAATAAAAAACCATTGGTTTTTATCTCCTGGATCCCGGCTCAAGGCCGGGAAGTATCCCTGCGGGTAGCCGTTCCTCGGGCGCTGCATCCTTACAATAACAAACCCGACTACGATGACCGTTGGTATATGCAGCAAATGCTCAAACAATTCCCACTGCGGAGAGCGCACAATGGCGGGCAACGGCACGCCGAGGAGCGTCAACAGGTACCCTACTAGTCGCAAATGAGATGAACTGGAAATGGGCAGTGACTCCGTCACCACCTGCGTAAATGAAATCAAAAACAACGATATATTCATTTTTTGCCTTTTTTTCACGACAATAATTTACATAGCAATTGGCATATCGGAAGCAAATTGGTTATGGAAAGAAAAATAACCGGTCATTTGCGGTAACATCAACACTTTTTCCATGTAAGCGCGCGCTACTTGCTTTTGGACCAAGGCGATCTGCACACTACGGCATCACCTTCTATAGAGGAGCTCACGCATGAAAAAAGAATACTGGATCCTGACCTGCGTCAGGATGACGGGCCTGGCGGCCTTCGCCGGGATGACAATTGCAAGCGCCGCCGCCCCCCACGGCTACACCGTGCTGCACCATCGCCACCACGCAGACCTGCGTACGCTACCACTGACTAATGTTCATGACGGCACTGAGAAGGGAGAGTTTTTGGACGGCACGTTGCAGGTGACTGGTTTTTATGAACAGCTGCTGACCAGCAAAAAGGTGGGCAAGTTCCTGGGCGTTGCGCCAACCAACACCGAATACAATCTGGTACACATCGCCCCCGACACGGTGGTAGCAGCAAAGGGCGCTGACGCCATCAACAACCACTTTGTGCATGCCGACCCAACGGCGCCCGCCAACACGGCGGCGGTCAAGCTGCAGCTCTCCCCTTCTTATATATATTATGGCGCGCTGCCGTCGCTGGACCTGAAGCTCCCCTTTTGGAGCAACTGGTATGTGGGCGCACAGCTGCCGGTCGCTGACTGTCGTACCAATGTACATCGCGCCGAGAAACAGGCAAGCAGCAGCAACCCGGGTGAGCTATTAAATTACTTTGCCGGCACCTACGCGAGTGAGGCTTCAACTCACCGCCAGGAAAAAATTGGCACTGGCATATTTGATGCCACGCTGAAGCAACAAAGTGGTATGCCACACGTTGATGTATGGCTACGCAAAGAGTTGTTCACCTGGCCCCGCCTCGCCATTCACGGCAAGGCGCTACTCACCGTACCATTAATAGAGCCGGCTGGCGCCACTCACCTACATGGTCCCACACTGGGCAGCAACGGTCACTGGGCGGCCAGTGGGCAGCTGCGTGCTGTTATTAAGGTATGGGAAAAATATAGCAAGGCGGTGGAACTGCACGCCGGCGCTGATCTGCGCTACGTACTAGGCGCGAAAGAACAGCGCATTATGCCGCTGTCGACCGACGTGGTGGCCCATCCATTTGGCCACTACGCCCTGCTGACACATGTCACGCACGCCGCGAACGAGCCACTGGTTCCGGCGATCAATCGCCTGACGAAAAAAGTAATGGTTACCCCCGGCCTACAGTACGAGATGCATAGCAGCCTTCGCTACCGCACGCTGCGCTGGCAGCTGGAAGCGGGCTACACCTTTGTCCATGAGGCAGCGGAAAGTCTCGGCTCTTTTAAATGGGAAGACGACACCTATCGCTTAGCCGGCAGCACCTACAACACGACGCAGAGCTACGCGGCACAAACCGGTGTCGGGAATGCATTCACCGCCGTCGCGCTGCAGAATGGTAGTAGTCACACCTTTTTACAGAAAACCGACCTGGCGCCTGCGCGCGCCGGCCACCCAGAACGTGAGCTGCATACAATGTGGGGGCAGATTGTATACCGCGTCAAAAATAAGTACGCGCCACTCAGCTTTCATGCTGGCATAGCGGGAACGGCGTCTGGAAGCAGCTTTGTTGGCCATGCGTTGAGCGCCTGGGGCGGCATCCAGCTGCGTCTGTAAAAAGAGTCAGTAAAAAAAGATAAAAAAAGATGGCAAAACTCTTGCGTTGCGGGGGAACCGACACGTAGGATTGCGCACCGTAAAGCAGCTGTGACAGCAATAATTTGTCATGCTGTTCACAAGTAACCATTCACGCACATTGTGCAGAAGGAGATACACATGAGTTTGAAAAAATTGGGTAAAGCCCTCATTCTAACCGCCTTTGCTGCTGGCGTGGGTGGTGTTGTTGAGGGTGGCGTAGATGGCACCGGTATTATTTATGATAATGGAGCAT
>JASFWT010000073.1:0-4786 GCA_050049075.1 Candidatus Babelota bacterium
CGCTCGGTAGTAGAGTTGTAAGAAGAAATAAAGTCGTACTCAAGACGCACACAATAGCGAAAGTCTTTGTCACCCAGCGTAAAAAGATACTCGCCGTTGGTGGGAAGCGTGACACCCCGTTTGATCATGGTCGTATTGTTGAAGACGAGCTGGGTCAAACCATCATTTTTGAATTTGTATACGGGAAGCTCTGAGACGGGAATCTTCTCATCAAAAATCTTCTTGAGTAAATCAATGCCCTTACGTCCCAGAAACTCAAGATCTGAGGCATACCCACAAATAGCATGAGACGGAATAACATTTTCGTTCTCTGCAAACAGAGTTGCATCTTTTTCATCGCAAATACCCCCAAGAATTGGCAAGTCCTTTGTTGTGATACCAATTTTGGGCACTACTACGGCATCTCCTGTTTTGATATGTGGCCTCACTTTTTCTTCAAAAGCGTCTCCTAGTCTCAGAGCAACTGGCACACACTCTTTCTTTCGAGAACGCAAAAACTGAGTCATCTTCTCGACCTCAAAGGCGACACGACCACCCTTAACCTCATTATAGTGAGGGAGAACAAATCGTTTAAGAGATGGTTTTAAGGCAAGAAGGAGCTGCAGTGGCAATTCATCATGCGGAAAGTCACCAATCACCCCAGTCATTGAGCCACCAGGATGACTCAGGGAATCTACGATACCAAGCTTTACTGGGTCACTTGTAGCAAGAAAAATAATGGGAAAAGGAGTCTTTCGACCGAGAGTCTCATGGGATACAAGCGTACACTGGGTACCTAAAGTAAAAAGCAAGTCAGGTTGGTATCTTTTTATTCTTAACACCTGTCTTTGGATATCTGATTCAATAGTGCTACCTGATGAAAAAAGCTCCATTTGAATGGAGCGCCCTTGAAGAGCGCTCCCTACTGAAACTAACCCTTTAACAATTTGCCTTTGCACTCTATTTTCAACGCTATACAGAACGGCAATTTTCAGCATTGCACACCCTTTTTACTGCCCCCCTTTTTTAATAAGAAGATTTACAAGCTTTGGTCTGGGAGCGAAACCTAAGCATCCCGCATTAACAACATCCACGATTGCAAGCACACTTACCGCTACGCTCAGTATGAGTATGAATTTCTTCATTTTCTTCTCCTTCGTTTTCCGGCTCCTGGGGTAAACCACTTTCCTAGAGCTGTACATATAACAAGGGGAAAAAGGCGGGCGCAATAAGCGGGGTGAGCTTTAACCCGTATCGCGAGCCACTTCACTTTGAAGCAGCTCGCACTGGTTTAGATTTTTTTTGTTCGTATCATAGGCTGGGGGCTCCTACAGTTCTGCATATTCTTTATCAACATACAATAATGGCTTTGGTGTATCGTCATCATCGTCGATGTCTCGTGCTTCAAGAGCGCGCATCATTTGCGGCGGCACACGCAATCCTTGTTTTGCCAATACTGCTTTTTTAAAGCGCACGCGATCATTGGCGATTACGCTACTGAGGGCAATATCAGATGGCTGCATGCCATGCTCTAGTACATCAAGCAAATTCTTCGTCAAAATAGTATTGGTATAGTTCCCCCAGACGCCGCAGCCGATAGCAGCGTGACCGTGCTTTACCATCTCCAAACTTTGCGTAATAACTGGGGTGTGATAGAGCTGTGCAAAGTGCCCAAGCAGTTCGGCATTCGCAAGTGCCAGGCTATCATCGCCAGCAATAATAAGATCTTTACCCTCTCGAAGGCGTGAACGTAGTTTTGCCTCCAGGTCTTGATGGTCGTAGGCATACAGTGGCTGTACATCAATGCCACGTGCTTTGCACATTTCAACATTTTCTGGTGTCATCGCACGGCTCGCAAATGAGCCGGTTGCACCGCTGTTTTGCCAGCGCCCTACGACAACAAGCGCACGATCAGCGGTGCAGCTCATATCCTTAAGAAGGCTCAGCATTCTACTATACGCGGGATGCTTTACGGTAATTCCTGCAGTGTAAGAATAGGCGGGATGGGTCATATCAAGTGCTGAAAGCGTTGATGAATCATGCATGTTGGTAAAGAAAAACGGCATGCGTAACTGACTGCGCTCATACTCACTTGCAACTGCATGAGCAGCCCAATCACTGATGGTGACAACAGCACCATACTCACCGCTGGCAAGCGCCTCACCAATTTCGCCGCGCATCAATGCTGCACTATTTTGAGCACTCAAGCAACGCACCGTTGGTGCACGATGATAGCCAAAACAAGAAATCACCTGCTGTGTTAATTCGATAGCGGTGGTTACTTCTCTGGCATTATGCATATTAGAAAGAATGATGGCGATTGGCCGATGAACAGAATCAACTGCTTTGTGAAGCGTATGCACATGCGTGTGCAATGAATCTGTGGGATAGAGTGTGTGCAGGGAAAAGCGCGAAGCGCCTGGAAAAGCCTTCATTTGGCTCCTTCTCGTTAAATAATTAAACAGCAACTAAAGCGGTGCTGTTTCGGGGGATTAATTACATACACGGATGGGAAAAATGAAAAGAACCGAGTCTAATGGTGAACATTCTCACTGACTCACGAATTATCCTACGCCCTTTTAGAAAAAAAACAAGCGGTAATAGTGGCACTTATTCGCCACTCTAGCGACCAACACCCTCACTTGCGCTCGTCCCCTGTCGATCGGTGCCAATGGATCCTCGAGAGGATGACAGTGAACCCTTGAGAAGGTGACAATTGATGTAAGCACCATAAAAAATACTCCCTTTGTTTGGTCGAACCAAAACAAAGGGAGTAAAAGGTGAATACTGAAATACGATTTCTGGACCCTCAAGAAAGTGACCAGAGTTGTTATGATAACAAGTCAGCTATTACGACGCTTTTTTGGTGTCTTCGCCTACGGCGTTACCAAACAGACCGCCAAGCAGACCACCGCCAACGGCGCCGCCAATGACTGAACCTGCATCTTTACCAATTAATCCACCGGTCAAAGCACCGGCTCCGGCACCAATTACGGCACCAGTCGCAGTTGATTTCTTTTTATCACACCCGGTAACAACGGCAAGACTACCTGCCATCAGAGCAAGCATGATAAAACGAAGTGCTGTTTTTTTCATTGGTTTTCCTTTCTCGTATAGTGTTATTCACTACCATACCTAACGTAACAGGTTCGAAAAACCAAATGGAAGAGTTTGCGCAATTTTATACGATTTCTAGGTCACTTTTTTCAATCCATGCCCGTTTTTTTGCTGCTGCTATTTTTGCAAATACTACGCCGGGACGCGGCGTGTACTCAGCCTCGATGGCAACAATTGCACCAGTACCTAAATCACCCATCTGAACGAATGATTGGCTCGGCCCCGAATAGATTGCCGTACGCTCTTTTACCACCGCATCAACCATCGCGCTCAGGCGATAACGCACCCACACACAGGGCGCTAATAGCAGTAACGAAAAAAAAGTTAACACAAGACGCCAAAAATGCTTTTTTTGCCACCATACACTGGCACGCAACAGCAATAATCCCCATACAATTAGGAAAAGCAGCTGCCACCACAACAACGGTACCGCACGAAATAACAAGAAACACCACTCACTGAGGTTGCGCTCAATAATCGGCGCTCCCGTCAACTGAGCAACTGCCGCATCAATATGCTCCTGCAGCTGCAAGTAAGCAAAAAAGCCTGCTGCTTTTTGCGCACGGACCAGGTTAACTACCTGTTCAAGTGTTACCATTAGCGAGCTCCCTCCTCAAGAAGTGGGGCATGAACAATAAGCTCGAACCAGTACAGCGACTTCTTAAGCAAGTCTTGCCGCTCTCGCTCACCCATAAGCTCAGGAGCAAATGCTGCCTGCCCACACGCATCTATGAATGCATCGAACTGATTGCGCTTACTATGAGACCACCCAAAACGACCGGTCTCGCGACTAATAAACGCCGCATCGACCGCAGATGATTCTTGGCGCAAACGTCGCGCAAGCAGCGTAACAAAGAACTCCTGCAGCTGTGCCGTATCGCGGTGAGCAACCAAGGCATTCAGCTGAGCGATATCACGCTTATACTGACTGGTAATCCCGGTAAGCTCGGTGATCGCAAACCACAGCTGCGCTAGTTGACGACGGATCAGCCAAATCAGGGGAAGAAACGCAAGCACCACAAACCACCACCAGTGAAATCCCTGCAGCGGCGATGAGGTTGGCAGCGCGTCTACCGAAACTGGTGGCAGCACATCTTCAGGAGCATCCTCTTCTTCTGGCTCCTCAGCCGCAGGCGGTATTGAAGCTGGCGCCGACTGCATTGTTGCGGCCACACCTGCAGCACCTTTCACCGTAATCTGTTGCGGCTGGCTACGCAGTACACGGTACTTACGCGTTGCCGTATCAAAATAGACAAATTCCTGTGCCGGTAGCTGGTGCACACCTGGCTCACTGATTTGCATCACATACTTGAAAACTTTTGTGCCAAGGCGAGGGTCGGCACCTGCCGGCAGAAACTCAGTACCAGCATCGTAAACCGTCATACTATCTGGTACCTGTAGCGCTGGCGCCAAAATGGCATCAAAATTACCCTCTCCCTTAAGAAAGAGTGACAACTCTAGTGGTTCGTTTATCTGAGTTGCTCTCGTAGTCATACGGGCCTCTAAGTGCTCAAACGTACCAATACCATCTACCATCAAGTTGGTAGGAGGGAGTGGATCAACCGTGAGCGTAGCTGGTTGCGACTTTACCCGCCGCTGTTTGCCGGCATTCCCAAAGAAACCACCAATCATAGAAGTGAATGGATCGCTGTTATCCGGTACAATAAATAACCCGGTCGCCGGCCCAATC
>JASFWT010000077.1:0-4646 GCA_050049075.1 Candidatus Babelota bacterium
CATTAATCCGCAAAAGCTTCGCCGCTCAATGGAACGCACTCATCGCTGGGAGCAGCGTTCGCTGGCGGCGCACCAAGCAGACCCGCGTGACCAATCGCTGTACGCGGTGGTGCACGGCGGCATTGATCCGAAGCTGCGTCGTATGAGCGCACAATTTTTAGGGAAGCTCCCATTTGATGGCTATGGTATTGGTGGCAGCGTCGGCAAGAATCGTGATGAGATGCGTGACATGCTCGCAGTAACCGCGCCAGAGCTGCCGGAAGACAAGCCAATACATTTACTGGGCATCGGCGATTTGCCCTCAATTGATCTGGCTATTCCGTTTGGTATCGATACGTTTGACTCGTCGCATCCAACAAAATGTGCGCGTCACGGACTGCTGTATAACCAGACGCAGCATATTCGTATTACCACCAGCAAGTGGGCAACGCATTTTCGCCCCATCGAAGAGGATTGCACCTGCTATACCTGCCAAAACTTTACCGTGGGGTATCTGCACCATCTGTTTAAGGCACACGAGTATACGTATGCGACTCTCGCGAGTATTCACAACATTAGCTACATGATGCGCCTGATGGAGCGGTACCGTCTAGCGATTCTAGAAGATAGGGTGTAGTTGCCTACCATCCCCACTGCAGACGCTTAACCAGCCATTGCCAAGTTGATGTTGCCTTCTTGCGCTTCTGATACGCATCCTTAACTGCTTGCTTAAAGACGCTGGCATGCTTGACTACAATATGCGAAAGCAGTCCCATTAGCTGCGCTGACTGGGCTGGTTTGTAGGCAAAGTTAACGGTGCGACAGAATCCTGCGGTGCGTGGATTAAACCTGCTGTCGTATTCATCATCTTTCTCGAGGCGAATATAGATAATGCTTGGTTTGCCAGCGGTGGTGTCGGGGAAATAAGAGAGGGTTTGGTCGCACGCTTTCGTCGCATCGAAGGTACTTGTTGCAGAGTGCGCTTTCAGTTTCTTTTCTAGTTTTTCTAATGTTTCTTTATTCAGACGTTCGTGACGAAGACTATCGATCAGGATTAACAGGTCTTGCGGGCGCTTTTCGTGCAGCAGCGGATGCACCGGAATATTAAGCTCGTGACCAGCGTCACTCATATGAATATGGTTTTTATGCGCCAGCGGGCTGTTGTCCATGCCCTTAGTAAAGTTTGGCAAAAACGGGCTAAGCCATTTTGAGCGGGCCCAGCGTGTTTCGGTAAGCGCTGACTGCAGAAACGACGGCAGCAGCGAGCGCATCAGTGGCGGTGCTTTTTCGACCAAGTCTTTCATACCCACACTAAAAGCGCTGCCCCAGGTTGCCAGGTGATAGCCCAGCATCAGCTCGGTACCGCGCTCCTCACTATGTCCTTCACTCCAGTTTCGATTTGCTGCCCAGACAGGAATAGAAAATGAGTCGCCGGCATGAGTGATCATACGCAGGTCATAGGGGGAATACTCAAGCCAGTGATGCTCCCCTTTACTGAGTCGGCGAGTTACCGCCGTGCCCAGGGGGAATGGGTGTTGGGCGGCATGTAGGTGATCGCTGAGTGAGGAGAGTGTAAACTGGCGATGATTTTTGGCAATTGGCTCAATAAGCATGTTAGAGAGCATGATACCGTAGAGATCAATGGCGTTGCTGGCTCGTCCGATCAAAAGATTTTCTTTGTGCTGCTGGTTGTATTCACCATAGTTTTGTTTCAATGACTTTGCCATTAGGCCATATGTCAGTCGATTGCTGAGGCGGTCGGCGTAGGTAGAAATATCTTGCATGCTGGCAACCCAAGGGAAAAGCCCCCAGGTACCGCCAGATACACCAACGGCGTATTCTAAGCCACCCAGCAGGCCAATATCATGCAGACCTCGCAAAGTACCAACTGTTGCTTGTGCTGCTCGTACGCCGCCGCCACTGGCACAGAGACTAATGTGCGGCAAATGTGGTGGGCTGATGCTTTTTTCGATGAAAGCACTCAGCGTCTTCAGGGTAGTGCGACGGCGCTTTTTCAGGAATGATTTTTCTTTTTTACTCAGCTTGCTGCTGGTTGATACAACAGCGCTGACGCCGTCACGCGGGTTTTTACGCAGCAGCGCATCGCGCGCATCATCAAGAACTTTTTGCGCCTCGGCTTCTTTGGTCGGGCGAATGGCGGGGCCATCACTGGTGGCGATAACGCTGAGCTGTCGGGTGCTGAACAGGCCCAATGTCAGTGGTGCAATGGCTGGTTGGTACTCTTTGATATTTATTTTTTGTGTCAGTTGGCTTGCGTGGGGGGCAACCAGCAGCATGCGCGAGGTGCGGAACTGCCATGAGGGGAGCTTGGCAGATTGTTGGCTGCCTGCATCGAGGGAAAAAATATCTGCAGGGCGCCAGGCGTCGACACCATTGTGATAGTAGATGCCACCCCAGAGATCACGTTCTGTTTGGTTATCGATGGTTATGGTAGGTGCCGCAAAAAGACCGGTGCCGACAAGGCAACAGAGAAGTGTCAGGAAATGAGTAAGGGGGTATCTGTTCACGGTTTTCCTTTCTGGTGGAATAAAATATTGCGCTACAGTGTGGCCGCGGTATAGCGTGTCGGTCAAGTATTCAACTTCTCGCCGCCATGGTCGGGCACTTCATGCGAGGGTTCTTCCCACACTTCACCTCATTGCAGTTTGGTTTTGCTCATACGGTTGCGATACCGGCTGCATCCACTTGGAAGGTTCTTTATGAACATACCGCATTTCATGCGGCGCCTTGTGCTGTGCTTGGTAAGCGCAGCCAGCGTCACTGTTGCATGTGCCCATACATCACCAAAGGACGAGAGCATAGAGACCGTTGAGCGATTGCGCGACATCCTGGATGATGCTGCGTATCGCACCTCACATAAAGAGAAGGGGCATACAAAGTCTCGTTGGCGCCTCTGTGCTCTTGGTTCTATTGTTTTTTGTGCCGGCATGTACTGGTGGCATAGTCGTCGGGTAAGCCGGCAAGATTCGTCGCCACCTTCTCTTGCGCTTGCGCTGCAGGATAGCACCGAGTTGACAGCTTGGTTTGAAGCTGGTGTTCGAGCACAGGCGGCAACACCGGCTGCGGCGCCGCTGGTGTGCACCGAGTTTCTTCATGGCGTTGATCGATGCGTTCGCGCCAATGCGTTGCAGCTGCCGCCACTACGGTCACCTCATGAACAGGTTCCCATTCACTTTCGCAACGCTATTATTGCCGGACTGGTTCGCACAGACGATGCGCCTGCGCAGAAACACGCACCATCTTCAGTTCTGGTCGCACAGCAAGGAACGCGCGCCGACCAATGCTCGATTTGGCATTTTTGCGAACTGGTCAAAGCATCACTACCGGCACCGAAGGATAAAGAACGTGCTGGTTTTGCCTGCGCCGAGGCGTTGCTGCAGTTAGTTGCGCGGCTCCGTCATGGTGGCGATACCGCTGCCGCACAAGAAGAAATCATGACCTGGCTACAGCAACATTACCCACAGCGAGTGCGTGGCTACACGGTGCAGCAGCGCCGTCAGAGCATTGCTCGCTTGCAGAAGGAGGGTGTATGAAGAAGATACTCCTACTCATTTGCATCTTTTCTGTGCTGCAGGCAACAGTTGATCTACCACTTGAGGGTGGCACGCTCAATCTACGCGACAAGCACCTGGCTGCGCTTCCCGACTTTGCGCCGCTGCATGCCCGTGCTCATGAGGTAACGGTAATCGACTGCTCGCACAATGATTTGCTGGTAATACCATCTGGTGCTTTTGCGGTTTTCACCAATCTGCAGGAGGTAATACTGCATCATAATAGTGGACTCACAACGGTCTCACCAACCGCCTTTGCCGACAACAAGCAGCTGCGCCTGCTTGATATGCGTCATTGTGGCTTAACGGCGCTGCCACCAGATCTACTACAAGACAATGTGCTGCTTGAGGTTTTACTGCTGGGGCATAACGAGCTTGCTGTGTTGCCAGCGCTGACGGCGTGCAAGCAGCTGCACGTACTAGAAGCAGATCATAACGTATTAACCGAGCTACCCGATTGTCATCAGTTAGCACAGCTGGCGGCGCTGGTGCTTGATTACAATGTGATTACCGATCTATCACCTGGCAAATTGCCTTTTGGGAGTGATCATGTTTTTCACTACCTTTTTTGTGCCCATAATCAGATCGCAGGACTAGCACCAGAGGTGGTAGCCCAGTTACCGGTTCGTGGGGTGGTTGATTTGCGCAACAACCCATGTTGGGAAGGGCGCGCGACCAAAGATGCCTTGGCCGCTTGCGGCTACGTCCAAAAACATGAAAGTATGACTGCTCCTGACACAACGGCAGCAGAGCGTATTGCCAGTGCACTGCATGAAGATATGAGTGCTAAGTTCCTTGATTTCCTTTCGCGAACGGGGCAGCTGCCGCATGAGTATCCGCTGCGCCGCTTACTTGCGCAGCGCAAACCGATCGCCCACTTACGTACCGGTGTTGTTGGTGGCATTAATTTCTATCGACGTCATGAATGGTGGCTGAGTATTGGCGCCGGTATACTTGTGGGCGGTGGGATAGGTGTCCTGCTGAAGAAAGGTGTCGAGGAAATCGTTGAGGAAGCCGGAGAGCGAATAGTAAAAAAAGTTACCAAGTATTGTGCCAAACGAATCTTGGGAGGCGCTTTTTCCGGTGGTGCTGGTG
>JASFWT010000001.1:0-14551 GCA_050049075.1 Candidatus Babelota bacterium
AGTACGCCGGTGTGCTTGCTGGCGCTGCCAAGTAATGTTGACTGTGTGACGCGCTTGGCGGCGCGTGTTGATTGTTTTGTGGCCATGTCCCTATGCCCTCGAAAGTGAATGTCATGCTCTTGAGCATCCAGGATAATGGACCCTCAAGAGGGTGACGTAAAAAACATTCATCATTCACCAGAGTAACAGGTTCAAAAAACCGGTCTCAACAAAGAATCAGAATCGATCGAAAAAGCGCGATCTTAGGCTATAAAAGATTGATGAGATGCTACCGCGATTGTAACTCAATCCACGCAGTAAAAGAAAAATGCCGCCTATAAACGCGGCAAGCTTCATCATGACATCGGCGCTCAGGACGAGCAGCACAATGCCGGTGAACATATATACATAGCGAGTGAGAGCTGAAGAGTAGGTGTTCATGGCGCCAAGCGTAGCATAATCTACGAAGTCAGTCTTGGCTGACTGTTTTGTAGAGAGCTTGGTATTGGCAATACAAGATTACCGAGAGTTTGCTCTTCTGGCACCATTACCGGCTTGATGTGCTTTTCGATCTGTTTTTTACGTGCTGCCTGCACTGCGGGTTCATCCAGCGGGGTGCCATCAGGTGCCATGCGACCAAGGTCTACTTCAACAATCTTTTTGTCATCAATGTATTTATACGGATGACGATGTTTGGTGTGGTCTTTACGCTCATGAAAACAGCCGGGACAGAGTGTGTCTTCTTCGGGGTTTTCTTCTTCCATGTCCAGCTCGATATCTTTCTGTTTTGCCATGCATTTTTTTTTGACCATTTCTATGCGCCGTCCCGGTGCCAGGTCGGTATGCAGCTCCATGCAGGCAATACATTCTGCCTGTGCCAGGGAGGGAAGGCAGAGAAGAAAGAGATAGGTAAATAATAAGCGTAGTGACATAGTGGTAAGTAAGTAGAGGGGAGTTATGTTTATTTATTTCCCGGGTCAAGCCCGGGGAGTAGTACGGCCGCAGGGAACAAAATTTTTTACCGCTCCGTCTACTGTTGCCAAAAAAAAACACCGCATGGTTTTATCCATACGGTGTTTTCACGCAAATAAATGGCGTCCCCAAGGGGATTCGAACCCCTGTTGCCAGGATGAAAACCTGGTGTCCTAGACCTGACTAGACGATGGGGACGCGATTATTTGGTGAGCCGAGTAGGGTTCGAACCTACGACCCACAGATTAAAAGTCTGTTGCTCTACCAACTGAGCTATCGGCTCACAAAACTTGTGAGTTTGGACAGAAATGTCAAACGAGAATGGAAGAATACGCTACTGCAGAGGGAGTGTCAAGGGCAATTTATAAGGAATTGCGCTTCCCTAGAGCATCGCACTACAGATGCTGCAGTAAATAATGATGCCGATGATATCCATAAGCGTTGCCAGGAATGGCGCCGCCGAGTGTGCGGGGTCGATGCCCATGCGCTCAAGGATAAGTGGAATCAGGGTGCCGAGAACCATGGAGGCAAGGACAATACAGAACAGAGAGAGGCTGATGGCGGTGGCGATAGTTGGGTTCCCGTTGGTGACCAACACGCGGCCAAAACTAATGGCAGACAAGCTGGCGGCAATCAGCAGGCCGATACAAAACTCTCGCATCAGAACTAGCATGCCTTGTGTGCGATTGATTTCGCCGGTAGCCAGACCACGAATGACCAGCGTTGCTGATTGGTTACCCGCATTACCGCCGGTACCGATGAGCATGGTCAAAAAGAAGGCAATGACCACATGTTCGGCCAGCATGCCATCAAAGCGTGACATGATTTGTCCCGACACGCTTTGGAAGAGCAACAGCGGCACCAGCCACTTGCCGCGCTCAAAGAACATATGCAGTAATGGTGTTTCAAAGTAAGTGTGCTCAACGTGACCAACACCCGACATTTTATAGACGTCTTCACTCGCCTCTTCTTCAATAACTTCGAACACATCGTTTGAAAGAATCACACCAAGAAAGTGACCCTCATCATCGGTAACGGGTGCGGTCGAAATATCGTAGTGAGTCATTTTATGGACCGCTTCTTCTTGGTCTTCATGGGCATTAATGACCACTTCGTTTTCTTTGATCAGTGATTTGATAGGTGTTTCTGGCTTATTAGTAACCAAGGTATCAAGGGTAACGTAGCCAACCAGGCATGTTTCGTTGTCAACGACGTACAGGCGATAGCGAATTTCTACTTCGTCGGGACGAATGCGCTGCAGCAAACCAATGGCTTTTTTAACAGTCATATCACTGTGCAGCGTTAGCACGTCACTACTCATGATACCGCCCGCTGATTTTGAATCAAAGTTCAGCAAGGATAAAATGCGTAGACGACGTTTTTTCTGAATCAACTTGAGGTAGTGTTGAACGCTGTCATCATCAAGATGTTCCAGCAGATCTACTACTTCGTCGGCGTGCATATGCTTAAGTACATCGCCAGCCGTGTCGTCGGACATCATCTTGATGACATCAACCTGCGTCATATGAGGAAGCTGCTCAAATGTCTTGGCAAGCAGCGGCATAGCAAGTTTTTTGATTAATCTTTTTTGCGCACGTTTTCCGAGTGCTTCGACTAATTCTGCGATATCAGAAGGGTGTGAGTTGGTGAGGAGTTGCCAGCCAGCAACACCTCGTGGTGTTGATTGGGCGCATACCTCGGTGATGTATGGCTCAAGGGCCAGTAGAGAGGAGATATGTTCGGTGTGCATGAAAGCCCCTTCGCGTGGGTATTGTTGGTGGCGCGCCCGCAGTTGCAGGGGAGCAAAATATGCCGTACACTAACAATAATAATCAACATTTTACCCAGTGTAGCACGATTTTTATGGAACAACATACCTTTGTCGTTACCGACGAACAGCTGGCCGGCGATACCACGCTGCGCCTTGATACCTACCTCACAGAGATGCTACACCACGAGATCTCTCGCGCGCAACTTGCCACGCAGGTCAAGAACGGCGCTGTCACCATCAACAACAAAGCAATTACGAAGCCGGGTTACAAGGTGCGCATCGGCGATATGGTTGTGTACACCCCAGCACCGCAACCGGTGTTTGATGTGCAACCGCAGCACGTTGATTTTGACGTCATCGCCGAAGAAAAAGATTTTATTATTATCAACAAGCCCGCTGGCCTGGTGGTGCATCACAGCCATACAGCACCTGGCGAGGTAACCTTGGTACATGGGTTGCTGCATCGTTTTCCGGCGTTTGCTAACTTTGATTCAACCGAGCGCGCCGGTATTGTACATCGCCTTGATAAGGATACCTCTGGCATCATGTTGATTGCGCGAACGCCAGCAGCTTTGACAAAGCTTGCCGCGCTTTTTAAAGAGCGCACTATCAAAAAAACCTACACTGCTATCGTTATGGGGCATCCATCGCGCAGCGGCGAAATTACGCAGCCAATTGGTCGTCATCCGGTACATCGCCACAAGATGACCGTGGGCGGTATTGCCCCACGCGAGGCGGCAACGCGCTACGAAGTCAAAACGTACTTTGAGGATCATACGCTGCTGCAGCTGTACCCAGAAACGGGGCGCACTCATCAGATTCGCGTACATTGTCACTACATTGGCCACCCATTGCTGGCTGACACGGTGTACGGTAAGTCATCGCTTTTGTTAAAGCGTCATGCGCTGCATGCTGCTCAACTGTCATTTACCTATGACGGCACATCGTACATCTTTTTCGCACCACTTCCGGCAGATATGCAGCGAGTGGTTGCTACTCTGCCACAAGCAGAGAATGATGAAGAAACGGTATAAAACAATGATGAAACAACAGAATGTTGCGACGAAAGAGTCTGCTGCGATAGACTTTAATATGAATCATAAAAATGTCACTCTCACGAGAGTCCATACAAACAAAAGGGGATAACAATGAAAAGAATACTTGCGCTGGCACTGAGTGCGCTGTTGATAGGGGGACAGTGTCACGGGGATTCAGCAGAACCTGTTCGTCGGTCACAAATGCATGAAAAATTGGTTAAACTTATTCGGCAGAATATCCTTCCAAGCAAATTTGAACTTGAAAGAGCAAAGAAAGTGGTCAATGCTTTTTTAGCAGGTCGGCAAGATGTATTTGCTTCACACAGTAACATTCAAAGACTAGCTCCTGTTTCATCAGTAGCTACATCAATACAGGAACTTGTTGGACTGCATCGACAAGCTGAAGATGGAGAACCACGAGTGCCTGCTGCTGGTGAGGGACATGGAGGTCAAATTGCTTCAGACTTTGATGAAGGTGACCAAAATTACGTTGCTATTTTCAGTACCGCTTTAGGCAGGCTCCTTCAATCAAGTGATCTAGAAGCTGCTTCCCCACGAGCTCCTTCTGGATTGACATGTTCTTCTTTGGCAGGTAGTCCACCGCTTGCGATTCCTACTCAACCTGCTACTTCACCTGCGTTTGCTGATGATAAGAGGCTACCTCGCAATGACACACGACCAGCAAGCCCTCGAGCATCTTCTGACGCTAGTCACCGTTTACCAAAAGCACAAACTCAAGGAATACGTGCGAGGCTTGGTCATATTCTTCATAAGATTAACTACATGCCGCACAGCAAAGTAAATGGAGGATTGCTTATTGCTGCAGCCATTTTACTTCTCGTGGGTGGTGACACTTGGGCAGATGCATCGTCGACAATTACCGACTTTGAAGAGCGCCTGGGGCTTATTCGTGGCTATATTGATGAGAAACATGGTGAGATGAATGACGAAGACCTGCTGGAAATTGCTAACGATTTAACCAACGGTATGCCAAGCCGTGATCGTATGCAGATTCGCCGCTACTTCTCGCTTAAGGAAGAACTTGAGTCAGCAAGAAGCCGTCGCTCACGAGGTCGTTGGATGACCGGACTGGGTGCAGTCATTGGTGGTGCTGGCGCCTATAAGCACTATCGTGAATCAAAGGTGGATGTTGCGTAAGCAAGTCTCACCGTAGTAATCTCGCGACTGCGCCGCGCAGTCGTTCCCACATTCCTTTTTCAGAGGTAAGTCCCGCTGTATTACGCAGCGGGACTAATCGTTCACACCGTTTTTTAAGTAACGCAAACTGCTGCGCATAGCGCTGCGCTATTGGTTTTTCGTCGCAGTGTACCGCGTTTTCTTGGTTGTTTTTAAAGCCGCGATAGGTCCAGTTTAATGATCCGGTCCATGTTTCATTATCGATAACGGCATACTTGTGGTGACACAGATGGTTGCCTTGGGGTGCGTGATAGACGAATACCGGAACAGTAGCGTTGCGGAGTATATCAACAACATGATTTTTCATTTCAAGCGTACTGCTGTCAACAATTACTTCTACCTTGCAGCCACGTTTTTGGGCGGCACACAAATGCTGTGCCAATGCGCGATGTGAGAACTGATACACGCATACCAGAATATGTTTTTCTGCATTGCGTAGCAGGGTGGTGAGCGGGCGCAGCGGCTTATCATCAGGAGTAAAGTAAATAGTGCTGCGTGTGTGCAGCGCGTTACTACATAAGAGCATAACAAGGGCTGCCGAGCACCGCAGTGAGGTAATGGTTTTCATAGGTTTTCTTCTAACATCTTGCGTTTAAAAAGAGTGAATCAGTACGCTGGATGCGTACCATCATATGAGGGAAAAAAGAGGCGCCAAGTATGAAAGCTATCATTACGCGATCACAATATATTTTCATTTTTACCGCATGCGCGACGTTGCATGCAGCGTCTACCACACCCACCATCGCCGAGCGTTTCTCAAGTGTTGAAACAAATCTAAGTATTTGTCGAAGTAAAAAGAGTTCACCCGAAGAAACCAAGGCGGCGGCGACCGAAGCGTTGGATACCTGCAGCAAGCTACGCCAACAAGTTCGCGATCGTTTAAACCTTGAGCGCAACAAGCGAGAAGAAGCGGAACAGCAGCTGCAACAAGCACAGAAAGAAGCGGGGCAGGCAAACGACTGGCAACAGCGTTTTAATATTCTTGAAGCACAATTGTTTGAGGCTCGCCGTGCGCTCGAGGCCAAAACGGCAGAGGTGCGCACGCTGCAAGATCGCGTAAATAATCAGTCACAGGGATATGCGCAAGCACGTACGCAGTTTAACCAGATGAAGCAGCACAATGCTGCATTACAAATGCAGTTGCAGCAGGTGGCGCAGCAGCATTCAACACAGCCGCCAGCAACCACGCAGCCAGCGGTAGCACCGCAGGGGGCTACTGTAGTTCCCGGTACTGCTTAAGGCATATCCATCATCCCGTATTTCATTCGTAATATAGAACGTTCCTGGTGGCAGCGTACCTGCCGCCGTAACTGCTACATGGTAACCGAACGAATCATGTGTATGCGCGACTGTGATTGGCGAGGTAATTGGTGTGTGCTGTTTGCTGGGTGGCCCCAGCGCTCTATGCGGTGCACCAAACTGCACCTGCGGCGGGAGTGTTGGTAGCTTTATAGTATGTGCCGCGTTCTCGCTGCGCGCTTTTTCAGCAGCGTTTCGCAGTGCAAGATGCAAGTTGGTAGCGGCTACACGCAGAAACTGATCATGCAGGCGACGTGGGGTGCGTAGCAACCAGGTGGCAAGCAGGCAAAGGAGTGTGCAGACAACGAGGAGCTCGAAAAGAGTGAAGGCTGGTTTTTTCATATTAAGTGTCACCCTCTCGAGGGGGACGTAAATGTGTGTTCACTTGTCACCCTGAACAAGGATTCCCCGGGCTTAGACCCGGGGTCTAGATTTTGGGTCCTGGCTCAAGGCCGGGAAGTTTCTTTTCAGGGCCCAGTGCGTGATGAGTATTTATGCCTCTTTATTCTCTTCAGTTTTTTCTTCCTGGCCAGCTTCTTTTTCTTCTTCGAGTGGATTGACTTTGAAGTTGTCTTCGCCGTCAGCCTCTTCGATATACGATACTGACAGGACTTCTTCGGGGGTTGTTATACCTGCTTTGATACAGCGCACCCCATCAAGAGTGAGTGGTACCATTCCTTTTTGAATGGCCATTTCTTTGATGTCGTTGGCGCTTTTTTGTTCGATGATAAGACGAGAGATATCCTCATCAACCAGCATTACCTCATGAATAGCCAGACGGCCGCTGTAACCGGTGTCACCCGGTGTTTCTCCTGGTGCTGCTTCGTAGAAAGTGGCGCCTTTGGTGTCTGCTTGGGTGATGCCAAGGCGCGAAAGCATTTCGGCATCTGGGGTAATAGCTTTACGTGTTTTTTCGTTGACGCGGCGTACCAGGCGCTGCGAGATAACACAGGCAAGCGCCGAAGAAACCAGGAATGGTTCAACGCCCATATCAATCAAACGCGTTACCGTTGCTGGTGCACTATTGGTGTGAATGGTACTCAGTACCAAGTGACCAGTGAGTGCTGCCTCGGTAGCGATACGTGCCGTTTCTTTATCACGAATCTCACCAATCAGAACCACATCGGGATCTTGTCGCAGAATAGAGCGCAGGGCGGCGGCAAAGGTGAGACCAACTTTTTCATTTACCTGCACCTGATTAATACCGGTTACCGTGTACTCAACTGGGTTTTCTACCGTGATGATATTAACGTCTGGTTTATTGAGGTGATTCAGGATGGCGTACAGCGTCGATGTTTTACCAGAACCGGTGGGACCACTGACCAGAATAATACCGTTGGGGCGCTCAATAACTTTGCGCACGATGCCATAGTTATTTTCCGACAGGTTTAATTTATCCAGTGGTACCGCACCTTTTGTTTTATCAAGCATACGCATTACCACGCGCTCACCAAAGTTGCAGGGCAGGACCGAGACACGAACGTCGTATGCTTTGCCGGCTACCTTGATTTGAATACGGCCATCTTGCGGAATACGTTTCTCTGCAATATTGAGGTTGGCCATAATTTTGACACGTGACACGATAGCACCGAGGTACCGTTTTGGTGGCGTCAACTTGATATGCATGGCGCCATCCATGCGGTAGCGTACGCGCAGTTCTTTTTCAAATGCTTCGATATGAATATCAGATGCATCATCTTTTACCGCTTGGAACAGAATGTGGTTAACCAGCTTCACGATCGGTGCATCGTTGGCCATCTCCATAATATCTTTATCTTCGATACCGCTCAGATCGATGTCAGAGTCATCTTCTTCTTTGAGCTCATCCATCATTTCTTTGCTGGTTTCCAGCGGATAGTACCGATTAATGGTTTCGGTGATGGTTTCTTCGGCAGCAACTGCTTGTTGCGTGATGCCGGGCAGCAGGAGGCGCAGATCATCCAGTGGCTGCAGGTCGCGGGGGTCAGCGGTGACGACGTACTTGGCGCCTTCGTACATGAGTGGCACCACTTTGTTTTTACGCAGGAACTTAAGAGGTACTTTACTTAGCAGCGTGGTGTCAGCCATTTGTTCGGTAATAACTTCGATAAATGGCAGCGAAAGTTGGTGTGCTAATGCTTTACTGAGAACGGCAGGCTCTAATGCCTTGCGTGCAACTAACACATCGCCGATGCGTTCCGGTGCAACATTTTCTTCGGAAAGCAGCTTTTGCACCGTTTCGGCAGGAACTGCTTTTAAGCTAATAAGAACGTCACCAATGTTTTTTTTGTCCACGCATACCTTTCTATGAAGCGCAAAATCGCGCCGAGGCATCGTAGCAAAGGGCATTTTACGCGGCAACAGTTTTTTCTACTTCTTTGCGAAACAAAAAGGAGTGGGGTATGCTGCCATCCTTCTCGTGACATCGTCAAAAAAAGGAACACCTATGCATAAAAAAAAATACACACTTCTGTTGCTCGCCCTATCTCTTTTTGCGCTAAACGGTTGTAAAAAAGATGCCGTAGAAAGTGACGCACAAAGTGATCAAACAAAAGAAGAGCAAGACCATCGTGCTATTTTCGTGGCACACAACAACAAAAATTACGATCACACGCTGCAGTTGATTGGCAACTTTTTAAACGATCACACACAAAGCAAGCATGAACAATCGCTGCGTTTGATGATGGCAGACGTTCTGTACGAGCAAGAGTCATATCACGCTGCTTACGATGCCTACCGCAGCTACGAGCAAAACTATCCAGCGTCTCCTCGTGCAGAGTACGCCGCTTATAAAGCTGCTCACGCTAAATTTAATCAAGCAAATCGTATCGAGTGTGATTCCACCCCAACCGAAGAAACAGTGCTGCTGTGCCAAGAGTATAAAGCGCGCAGCGACTACCAACAGTATCGCCGCCAAATTGAAGATCTTGAAAATACCTGCCAGCAGCGTTTGGTAGATAAAGAATTCTACGTTGCCAATACTTACATGACACAGCAACGCTTTGCTTCAGCACGCAAGCGCCTAGAGCAGATTGAAGAGAAATTTGATCTCGATTTGTTTGGAGGTGCCGACAAGCTTAACTTCTATAAAGCCAAGCTCGCTAAACAAGAAAACAACACCGAAGCACTGGCGGCGTTGATTGGTGAAATGGAAGTGGCGCATCCGCAATCAAAATTCACCGCAATGGCTCAGCAGCTGAATAAACCAGGATTGTTTTTTTCGTAGGAAGCAAATCTCTCTGCATGTCTTCCCGGACTTGATCCGGGATCCAGGGATTTGCGTTAATCAAGTTCCCGGCGCCTGATCGCTGCTCGTCCTACGGACGCAGAGGGCCGGGATGACGCCAATCATTTTTCTTGTGATAAAAAAAGAGCGACGCCTAGAATCTTCCTGTCTTGCTGACGAATGTCAGCATCCAGTGCGTAACTACTTCCAATAAAAAGTTTTGAGGCGATGGTGAAGAATTAGAATTCACCATCGCCTCGCTTATGTTTTCGAGATCAATTATGCACTAGATCCTGAAACAAGTTTAGGAAGACAGAGCTTCCCTGTATGTATTCAAATTAGTTCTCCATCTTGCGTGCCAGCTCTTCTTCTTCTTCAAGCTCAAGGCGACGCAGTTTGGCATCTTTTTTGTTTTCTTCAGCGATGCGCTGCTTGATCCGCAGCATGGCGGCTAAAAGGTGTTCTGGTTGTGCATCAAAGGTTGCTTCAACACGTCCCTCTGATGGGCCAGGGAAGACATCTTCCGAAGACACTTGCTCGTATGCATGAGTTGAAAGCGTGCGCTTCAGCAACGTCATAAAGCGTGCAGCACCACCGGCAGCGATAATAGCGGCGCCAAGGCCAAGTACCATCTGTCCTTTTGAGCCGAGAACGTTTTCACCTGCTGCTTCTTTCATGGGATTGTTTCTGCCCGAGTACAGCCATGCCAACATAAGGGCAATAAGCGCCGCAGGAATAGCAGCAGTCAGAACGTTTTTGGTTTCGCGCTTATCAACCGCCAGGTTGTGCTCACGGTGTACTGCTTGCAGGCGCTTCAGCACGCTGTTACGCAGATAATGTTTTAAGTTCAGTGTGTTCAATGTTGAAAACAGACGGCTGTGCAGCAGAATTCCCGCGATGTTGTTATGCGTGGCAAACTTAGCATCAACATGGATATCGTCGGTAGAAAGGTAGAGGCGTGGTGTTGGTATGCCCATGTCGATTGCTGTTGCCTTTACAAAGTCACACAGTTCCTTGCTGTTGCCTTCATCAAGTCGAATGATTGCGGCGTCAGCCGGTACCGCTTCACGAAAAATTTCTACAAAGAACTTATCATGAAGTTCGGTTTCGTTGGTAGCGGTGTTGTGGAATTCATCAACGAGTGTGGTGATCTGTTCGCGGAAATCATGTTTAGGTAGCGCGGCGAAAGCAGCGTTCATACCCAAAAGAGAGAATGCCGTCACGGCATACAATTTTTGGAAAAAAGCCATTTGGACCCCTTTGAAATTAATGTTTTTAATGAATATGATTATCAAAACCAGTATAGCAGAGGGGTTTGTAATAGACAAAGAGTCACGTTAAAACCGCACAAAAGAGACGATTGGGATGGGAAAAGCAGAGTGCAAACTGGGGCAATTGGGCGAACAATATATGGTGGATCGACTCAGCGCGCGTGGCATACCCATTGTCGCGCGCAATATCCGCTGGCACAAGCATGGCGAGATCGACGTCATCTTTTGGGACAAAGAGGTGTTGGTCTGTCTCGAGGTAAAAACCCGTTGGCAAGAGACGGTGCCGTTTGGTGAACAAATCAGTCGCTATAAGCAGCAGTGCCTGATACGTACGGCGCGCTGGTTTATACAGCGGTATCGGAATGTGCTACAATCGGCGCCGGTGCGTTTTGACGTTGCTTTTCTAGAGTGGCGGCATTCGCCGCCAAAACTTACCTACATAAAAGAGGCATTTCATCCATGGACATAGAAGCAGTAGTGGCGCGCGCACGTGGTAAAAAAGCGGTGGCGTTTGATATTTTTGGGGTATTGGTTCGGCAATTTAAAAAAAACCTTTCGCAGCCGTTTGCGATGGCGCGACCGGTTGCGCTGCAGCACACCATGACGTGGCAAGAGGTGTTTACGTTGCGTGAAGAGCTTTTGTACTCGGCAGAGTGTCTTATGTGTCGTGATCATGATGCCTGTGTTTTGCCGCGCGAGAAGCAGCGATACCCGCATGTCCTTACTGGCGTCACCACCGGTGTGATTTCGTGGCAGCAACTTGCCAATCATGTGCGCACGTTGGCACATGCGCGAGGATATGATCAGCTCACGCAAGAGGCGTTGGCATTAATTTGTCATCCAAGCAGTGTTGCGGCAACAGTATGTCCGCATCCGCAGGGCGCAAAGCTACTCGACGCTATTAAAAAAGAGGTGGGGGCGTCACGCTGCTATATCTTGTCCAACATTTCACTACCAACGTATCAAGAATTTACTAGTGAGTTTGAAGAGGTCTTTAGTGTGTTTCCTGACGAGCGCGTATGTATTCCCGGACGCGCCGGCGCCGCCAAGCCCGATCCTGCCATTTTTGAGTACTTTTTGACCGAGTATGACCTGCAGCCGCAAGAGTGCTTATTTATTGATGATACGCCACGCAATGTTGCGGTTGCCCAGGAGATTGGTATCGACGGGGTGTTGTTTGAGTGAGTGGGGTTTACCCCTGTGCAATATTACTTTGTTCTTGATACTCGCGTTCTTTTTGTTCCTGCGTAGCAATCACGCTACGCTCCCATTCGATGAGGCGACTTTTCTTTTCGGCGCCCCAGCGATACTCACCAAAGCTACCGTCGCTGCGAATAATGCGATGACACGGAATAACATACGCCAGCTGATTATTACCCAGCGCCGTGCCAACAGCGCGTGCGCCATACGGAATGCGTAGCTGATCAGCAAGCTTTTTGTAGCTCAGTGTGGTGCCAAACGGAATGCGTATCGCGGCATTTGCTACCGCAGCAGCAAGCTTGGTTTTCATGATCACCATCACATTTAACATGCCGCCATGTTTGATAGGGTTTGCCAGCAGGTCGATATCGGTTTGGTTGGTCGCCTCAGCAAACGGTGCTGGGGCAAGATATTCTTTTGCTTCTCGAACCAGCTGCTCCATGCTGACGCCGGTTACGATATACACCGCTACAAACATCGCTTGTTCTTGGGGTTTTCCTGCTATGCGCGTGGCGCCAACGACAAAGAGTGGGCCGAAAAAATCATGTTCGCAGACGGTGTATAATAGTTCAAAGCGTTGGTAATCTTGCTGCCAGGTTTGCAGCGGTAAAGAGAAGAGCGTTGGATAGTACAACATGAACGTGCTCCAGGTCGAAGTGGTGTAAAGGTGGCCTCAGTACAGCATGGTTTTTGTTGTTGTGCAACAAGGTGTTTTGCGGCACACTGCGGCTTCCGTACTCACTCCTAGCCGAGGATTGCATGAGGCACTTACTCATTACCCTTTTTCTTTTTTTTGTATGGTGTCCGTCATCATACGCCGCTGATGATGATGCAATTGCTTCGCTGGTAGCACATCATGTTCTTACTGCAGCCCCAAAAACGGCAATTGCAAACTCTTTAAATAAGTGGTTTGTCATTGTATGGGACGCGCTGCGAGCCGATCTGGAAGAATATAACGTTGTGGAAAAGAACTATCGTGAAAATGGCAAGAAACCACTGTCACTCATTTCCCACTGGTGGCATCAAAAACCTCGTGTTATGGCAGCGCTTGAGTCGTATGAGGATACCGGGCAGCTGCAGATGGCATTGCGTGCGCTTTGTCACAAAGATGTCTACGAGAAGACCTGCCTTGCCCCATGGTTGATGCGCTGTGCACAAGATTTTATAGCGGCAGAGACGCATGACTTTGCGTGGCGTGATGATACACATTTTGAGCGTGCTGCCGAAGTGCTTCGAGTGGGGTGTCCCAGAGCATGTAAAAAGGTAGGAAAAGATAATGTCGAGACCGTCCTTGGAGTGGTGCGTCGCGCTTCTCTTGCCGTGGTCGAGCGCAGAAGAAGTGAAGAGTTACGTGCTGCTTTGGCGGCATGCGAGCCCCCATTGGAACGTGCAGATATAGAGGCGGCAGGTCGTGTTCTGTGTGATAAGAAAAATGAAGGTGTTTTTAGAGAGAGCTTACTCCTTGGTGTTGATGGTCTTTGGTCGCCTGAGTGGGGAAAGAAGCCGTGGAAGCTTCCAGAAGCTTTGGTGCCGACCATGCATTTTGTTGGTGATGTGCTGGTTAATAAATCGTGGTTGCTCAAGTGTCGTGACGTAGATACTTTTGTACGCATTCACCGAGAGGCACTTGCACCTCTTATTCTTCTCTGCAACAAGATCCCATATACCTGTTTTGCCGATCGTGCCGGGCGAGAAAACTCCCGGCTTGTTATTGCAGCGTTTGTAGCCCAGTGGCGTATACATTCTTTACTCGCCGCAACGCCGGATCAGATGAAGGAAATACAGGAATTTGTATACGAGCATAAAACCAAGTTTCAGCCGTGGGTTCTTCCCGCGATTACTCGATGTTGGGTGCCTGCGTGGGGCGAGCCAGCATGGCGAACAAAGCTGCATCTCAGAGACCCCTCATTCAAAATAAAAGGACCGCTTTCTTTTGGTGCGGTTGGCGACTTGTTTCAGAATCATTCATACCTGCTTACCAAGCCGGGGCGCACTGCCTATGGCAGCGATAGTGCTTTTAAAGAGGTGGTCGATAGGTTGCGCATGTGGGGAAAAGAATTTACGCATGAAGAACTTCTTACGCGCGGAGGGGGAGCCGATCGGAACGCACCTCGCCGTCGCTATCTGCTAGGAAGGTTGTTTGCCGAAAAAGCGGCACGCAAGCAGATACAAAGAAAAGAGTGGGCGGCTACCGTAAGGTGTGTGGGAAAACCTGAGTGCGCAAAGTTGCTTATTGCCGAATTTCGTAATGGGTTACTGGGGGGAGGTGTGTGCCCGCCCAAGAAAGAGAAGGATGAGAAAAAAAAGAGAAAAGTAAAAAAGGCAGCTTCTCATCAAACCTCGCCGCCTCCTGCTGCTGCAGCCCCAGCATCAACTATGTCTTCGGTTGGTAAGCGTCGCAGAACTGTGCCGGCTCGTTATTCAGTCCCTGCAGCATCTGGCGCACCTGCAGCAGCAGCGCCGCCACCGGTACACGAGAGGCGGCCCTTTCCCCAGCCATTTATACCAGGTCAGGATTTAGGTGATTTACTTAAGGAAGGGACTGAAAAGGATCCGCTTGGCCTGGGGTTTGATTTTGACGATGACCTTGTTTTACCGTAGACTTTCGTGCTTTGCACAT
>JASFWT010000078.1:0-4630 GCA_050049075.1 Candidatus Babelota bacterium
TTTTCTGCCCAACCAAGATAATCAATGGCGCCACCGTAGTAATCACCAAGAGATAACCCACGCCCTACTTTATAAGGAAAATACCCAGCCTTTAGGCTGCTCTTGATATTGGTGTGAGCTAGCTGATCAAAGTTAACTTTAACAAAGCCTTTTTCCAGGTAAGCGTTGGTAGTCACACCATCGTGATGGTGCTCACCAATTTCTGCTTTTCTAATGTAGTTATGGCCGCTAAATGCCACCGGTTCTAACACCACTGGCGTGTAGACATCGTAGTTATCCCAAACGTTAAACGCGGTTACACGAATCTCAGATTCAACTGCCGGCCCACCAAACGTGCGTCTGCCAAATGTACTGTTGATATCAAAATTGTATTTGGAGCGCTGAAAGGTGTAGCGATCGTTGTACGACGAACGAAACGTCAGGGGCGAATCAAAATGAAATCCTTCTTGGCGAATACGACCACCGATTTTGATATCTACATCGTGACGCGCAAGAAAAATGGCATTACGATCTCCCGCTTGGCGCACCGCAGCCTGAAGCAACCCAATGCTTTCGGCTATATCTTGATACACAGAAGTATCCCCGTGCTCTGGCTGTGAGAGCATCGCGGCTACTTCTTGCTCAAATGCTGGTTTTTGCTTTGCTTCATTGGCAAAAGAATGAAACGGCACACTCAAGCACAATACCGCTGCTAACACCCGTATTTGTTTCATTATGCTCCTAGAAAAGAGAGAAAAGATGTACACCTACTAACAATTTAGGCGGAAGCTTACCCAAAGCAGTTTTTAAGCCTCAATGGTTTGCAGGGAATAATTGACACTGCGTTTGCGATTCAGAAACAATAACGCCACTATTTTTAAAACCTTTCTCTAAAAAACCAGGAGACCACATGCTTCACAGAAGGTACCTACTTGCTCTCGCTACCGCTCTTTTTGCGACAACATGGCACACCGCTTCTCCCTCCGATCTTCCTTGGACAGGCCCCCGTACCAACGCTACGGCAACAGTGGGTACTAAAGTGTTTTCATACAAAATTCTTGCCGCGCTTGATGCCACTACTATGGACGGTCGCCTCTCCATGAACGATACAACCAACGGCGTCAAATGGGCGTACAATGATCATCAACATATCCAAATGGGAACTGGACAGTGGCACTGGCAGGTAGGTGATGATCATAAGTGGACGTATGACATCACCAGTGATACATGGTCATATATTGGCGGTAAATATGCGTGGGAGCGCTCTGGTTTACGGAGCTGGTTAAATCGTACAACCGAAGATGTCTGGGACTTTATTGCGCCAAGCGGCGTTGATGGCTTTACCGACACCTGGGAGCACCGTATTGGCACCTTTATAACCCACCGCTGGGGCATGGATCCGGTAACTGATGTATGGAAAGATATTGATCGCAATATCTTTTGGACTTTTGACCAGGCCAATATGCGCTGGGTGCAAACCGGTGATGCGAGTGGCAATATCTGGAGTTACGACCCAAAACTAGAAACGTGGAGCTACGCTGGCCCCGACGCAACCGACAACCGCTGGCGCTCTCTAAACGGCATTGTCTGGGTTGAAGAATATAGTGGTACAGAGTGGCGATTCCTTGGAGGTGCCGGCGCCGGACAATGGCGCAAGAATGATGGCCCCGATGTACGCTGGAACTATAATGTAGGAACCCATCGCTTTGTTGAAGATGGTACCGGTAACACCAAACACTTTCCCCCACACCTTCCCTCTCCAGTTGTACATCAAATGAATAGTATTTGGGTTGCTTCAAATGGCTCTCTGAACGGTGCTGCATTTGACGAGCCAAATACCAATGGTCCCAACGTCTGGACCGATGGCACCAATACTCTGACTGTTGATAACTCACCAGCAAGCGCAGGATTTAAAATGGAACTTGGCGGTCTTGGCGTTAATGTGGGAAGAGGCAGCTCTTATGGTTTTAGCACCTGGGGCGGCTGGGAGTCTACTGATGGCGAGCGCTGGGATGGTTATAACAGTCATGATACTGGCTATAGTTATCGCAATAACTCAACAAGTATTGCCACTGCGAACAGGGATGTTGTTCTACGCAATGACACCACCAACACCTGGTGGCGAGAAGATTTTGAAGGCCATTCATGGCTCTACTATGCCGCCACGAACAAGTGGCATAACAAGGCAATGGATGAGTGGTTTACCTATGACTTTGAAACACTTACCTGGACACTAGATGGCAGCGCACAAACATGGCACTACATCAATAATGGTGGTGGTGATTGGGTGTGGCAAAGTGATGCTGGAGAAAAGTGGCGCTATGTCGATGGCACACCAAATCGCTGGATCGAGGTATCAACAGGACATTCATGGTCAGCAAGTGGCAATCATTTATTCAACATTAGCACTGTGCAAACCTGGCACTATGACAAAACCAGTAAGCTATGGTATCAAGATGGAGATACTGAAACCTCTGGAAAACAGCTGTTCCCGCAAGTTATGCCCAATCTTGTTGGTTACGCAGGTGCGCTCTGTTACCTAGCGCTTACCGAAACAGTATCAACATCACCACGTCATACGGTGACTGGCTTTGTCGGACGAATGAATGCACGTCGCGCAGAATACGAAGCGCTGCAAGCCGAGTTTGACGACGCAATGACCAACGATGTTGGGCTTGCACGCTATAATAAAATGCTTCCGCTACAAACAAAAGCACAGCGCTTTGCGCATGGCAACATGCTTCTACAGTATGACTTTAGTGGCATCTACAATATGTATACCAAGACCTCCTCTGGCTACATGCCAAGCGATGAAACCTTCTCTGTCTGGAACCCAACCTATTGGCGTTTTATCGAGCCAGGTAAAGGCGCGGTTCTTTATAGCTACACTGGATGGAGTAGTTTGAAAATTGGCCTTTCAGCTGAGCCGAGCACGGATGGTTCATCTGACTTTACTATTGTCATTGATCCAACAATAAGCTCTGAAAAAGAAGGTCCTGAAGAGTGGCGTCCTCTTCGTTACATGTACGATAGTTGTAACGTAAGAGTATACCAAGGTGAGACCCTACTTACCGATGAAGCACTCTCGGTAATGCCAACCAAAACAGAAGAAGGAACTGGCTACATAAACGCTGGATCACAGTCAATCTGGCTCTCCTTTAATAACGGAAAAATAACTATGGGACGGGAAGACCCCACAACCAAATTCCTCACTCCCAACGCCTTTGATGTTTTCTTCGAATACGAGATCACTGATACTGCGACAGCTGCCACAATGCAGTATCATTCCGTGTCGCATCTCACAGAAAAGCCATTAGAGTTTGGTGGTGTATCAGTTCGTCCACAGCAATTTGCGTACTTTGATACACAATCACGCAGCGTTGACCTCTGGAACCAAACTGCTGACCAGGTGGTATTCAGTCGCCTTTCAGAAGAGATGGTTCGTGCAAAAGCAGATATTTTAGCTATGGCAACAGTAGATACGACTCATCGCGAGCGTCTTGAGCGCCTGCAAACCAAACAAATGGGGACAACCCTTGCCGCACTAGCAACAGTCTTTGGTGGCTACCGTGACAACGGCTTTAGTGACAGCGGTGATGGGTACTTAAGTGCGGCAACAAAACCATACTTGGACAGTCTTTTTGACACCTGTACCTATGGCGCTGCTATTTGCGGCATTAACCCCATAGATGGACTACAGCTTTATTTTGGTACTAGTGTACCAACCTTAGAAAAAGGCATCGAAGATATTCTTGATGTTGATGTAAAAATGTTTCTTGATGACGATGGTAATGTCATCCTTGGTAGCCCTCCTGAGCTCGATCCATCACCAGTCGCTGTCATTATGGTGACCCCACACAGTATGAGAAATGAGCTTTTTGATCACGCAGAAAATCTTACAACCCAGTTATCTGGAGCCTTACTAAACACAGTAAATGATCTTGTACAGACTCCAGGAAATGAAGACCTCTCTCCTTTTACTAATTTTCTTCAAGAAGAAATAAGCCTCGTACAAAGCGTCAACAACATCATGGATACCATGAAGACTATTCTCTTCAGAAGATTATTTGCTCAAGCAAAAATCTATCAAGAAGACCCAGATGCTATACAAAATGCCACAGCTAATCTGCTTGCTGCAGAAGCACAGGATAACAAAGAAAAAGAGCTTATCATTGATAGTCTTTCCGCACAGCTTTCTAGTGGTACGCGAACTCTCTTCTCTGTTATTGCGGCACCAGCAATGGTTCTTTCATTTGGTAGCACTTTTGATGAAGTTCGCCGTCGCGTACACAAGTTCCTGATTGATCAAGGAGAAACAAACTTTAATACCATTCCTCCAGAAGGAGATCCGTTGCGTGATTACGATACGGCACGGGCAAAGATTGTTACTTTGCTTGATGCGGTAGAGTCACTGCTCAAGCAAGAAGGTAACCAATTCTACAAAGCATTTGCCGGCGATCTTTTTGACACCATCGACCCGCCAGATGAATTGATTGTTGAAGAAGAGGTCACTGCAGCCGACAGTGCCACTATTGCTGATCAAGAAAAAATTGTGCCGCCAGGAACTTCAACCAAATACCGCAAAAACATCAACGTTAAAACGGCAGATACTGATCCTACAGAAAGTGTTGTTCGTGAGGTTAAAGTTGAT
>JASFWT010000079.1:0-4593 GCA_050049075.1 Candidatus Babelota bacterium
GGTTTACTTACACCCTCGTTACGAACCGATGCTGATTATCGCGTGTACACCGCGGCCGATCTGTTGCGGTTGCAGCAGATTGTTGCCTTTAAGTCGTTTGGCTTATCACTGAAACAAATTCAGGGCTTACTGGGCGAGCAGTTCGATCCAATCGAGTTGCTACAAATGCAGTACGATGCTCTGAGAAAGAAAGTGGCCTCTCTGCAGAAGGCGGTCAAATTGCTGAAGGCGATAATTCGGGAGGGCGCACAGTCCGAATCGGTTGAAGTAGAAACCATTCTTCAACTAATGAGGGTATACGACATGAAAAAGCAAATTGAAAAAACCTGGTTGCCAAAAGTACTCACTAAAGAGCAAATTGAGCGCTATGCACAGCTCTGTGGTAAAACGGAAGATCAGCTGACCACTGAGGACAAAGCGTTTATCGCTGAAACTAGGCCTCAGATGGTTGCAAGGGCAAAAGAGCAAATGGCAAAAATCACCGAGGAAAATGGCGGTGATCTGCAGAAAACGTTTACTACGTTCTTTGGCAGGCCAAACTACGATGAGATAAAGCCAGAAGTTAAGGAGCAGATCTTTAAAGGGTATCGTCACGCGTGGCCAGATTTAACGGATCAGCAGTGTGAGGATATGTTTGCAATCTCTAAGCGTGCACAGAAAGAAGAAAGCACGTACCTAAAAGAAAGTAGCGTTCTGGGCGCTGAGGCGAAGAAGCATATGCTTGCTGGCGAGGATCCCGCGGGTCCTGCGGGGCGTGATATTGCGCAGCGGCATGAGGAGTTAGATCGCCACTACTATCGTGGGTATGACGAGCTTTACGAAGTTATGCGTGATGCAAAAAGCCCAAGTGAGCCATTAATGAGTGAAGAGGATCGTAAGACTTGCGAGTGGGTACGCGCGGCACGTGAGGCGCATCGTAAGGGATAATAACTGAGATCTATTACCGTCATCCCCGCGTAGGCGGGGACCCAGATTAAAATGAAGCCCCGCTATTTCTAGCGGGGCTTCATTTTAACTTTATGGTTAAACGATTGAACAGCTGCCGTTTGCAAGTTCGTAGCCGGTATCACATTCAATCTCATCAAGGAAATCCTCATCGTGAGAAATAGCAATGATGGTGCCGGGGTACTCGCGCAGCACCTGAATACAGTGTGTGCGGGTTTCTAAATCAATATTGTTGGTTATCTCATCCAGCAGAAGTACGGCGGGTGATTGTGCGGCGATCATTGCTAAACTGAGGCGTGCTTTTTCGCCACCAGAGAGTTTTTTAGTATCGGTGGTTGCTTCGGCGTTGCTGCGGAACAGGAAGGTGCTAAGGTGCGCACGAATTTGACGCTCTTCCCACTCGGGGCGGCAATGTTTGATGGCATGCACCGCGGTGTCATGACCTTCGACGATGCGATACTCTTGGTCCAGGTACCCAATTTGATGTGCTTTTGGTAGCAGCCAATGGCCGTCGCGCTGTACTTCTGGGTTGCTCAGCAGTGCTTTAATCATGGTTGATTTTCCGCTACCGTTGCGGCCGCGAATGTAGATGCGCGCACCAAACGGGGCGGCAATCGCAAAATCTTTTACTACTATCGCGTCGCCGTAGCCTATGCTGGCATCATGCACCGAAATGTCAGTGTGTTTCTCTGACTCGAGATTCAGGGTGAAGTTGGGGAGAATCTCTTTGGGAATGAAGAGTTTTTTGATTTCTTTGCTCAGTTCTTCCTGCTGTTCTAGTAAGTCGCCTTTTGCTTTACCGGTCGACTTCTCACCACGTTCTTGGGCGGCACGACGGGCAATTTTATCATCAGCATGTTTTTTGCGACCTTGCTGCACCTTGGCACCCGCACGTACTTTTTCTTTTTCGACTGCTTTTTTAAGGCGTGCCATCTCTTTTTGGAGGTCTTCTTTTTTGGTGACTTTTTGCTGCAGGAGCTCTTTTTGCTGCTGACAGAAATCTTCGTAAGCGCCATCGAACTGCGTTACTTCTTCTTGATCAATTGACCAAATGGTGCGCGGCCATTTACGTAGGAAGTCAGTGTCGTGGGTGATTATAAATAGTGCGCCTTTATAGTCGGCCAAAAAGTCGTACAGAATCTGGCGGTGATGGGTGTCCAGGTTGTTGGTTGGCTCATCCAGCAGCAGTACCGTTGGTGAGGTTGCCATGAGGCGAACCAGCCCCAGTACCGTTTGTTGTCCACCACTGAGGGTGCGAACCAGGTCATCCTTTTTACCGGCTAATTCAAAATGATTGAGCAGCTCGGTGACGTGATCACCCAGCTCAAAAGCATTGCGCTCCGACAGGCGCGTGAGCAGGTCGTCATATTCTTCCGGCTCTAGCGAGATCTCACCGGCGTTGCACGCCTCAAACTTCTTTAGATCAGCGAGGCTGTCGGCTACCGCTTCAATAGCCACTTCCCACACTGTCTTATTTTGGTCCAGGCGCATGGTTTGTGGCAAAAAGCCGACTACGGTTTCTTTGTAGTACTTGATGGTGCCTGATGTAGCGGGGGCTTCTTTGCAGAGCGCTTTAAGCAGGGTTGTTTTACCACTGCCATTGCGGCCGATCAGGGCAATGCGGTCACCGCTGGTAATAGTGGCATTAAGGCCAGAAAAGAGCGTGCGGTGGGGAAGGGTGATACTGACATCAGCCAGCGTGATAAGTGATTGGGACATGATGTATTCCACGGTTGCAATAGAGCGCGACGAAAGCGGCGCATGATGATATTCTGTACAGAAAGCACGTAGGATACATTGTTTTTTCCCAATTGAGGAGCGTTCTGATGAAACATAAGTCATTAGTAGCATTTTTTGACGAGCACAACATTAACCATACGATCTATGAACATGAGCCGGTCTTCACTACTGAGGAAGATAAAGGTATCGAGATTGAAGGGGCGCAGAGCAAGAACTTATTTCTGCGCGATAAGAAAAAACAGCACTACTTTCTGATTAGTGTTCTCCAGCATAAGCGTGTTGATATCAAGACGCTGTCAAAGCAGTTGGGGCACGGGAATCTTTCTTTTGGAAAACCAGATGCAATGGAAGAGCTGCTGGGCGTGGTGCCAGGCTCGGTGACACCGTACGGCTTGATTCATGACGCTGACAAACGAGTGCGCTTCTTATTGGACAAAGATTTTCTTGCGCATGACATTTTAAACTTTCATCCGCTACGCAACGATATGACGGTTAGCGTCGCGCGGGATGATTTCCTGAAGTTCTGTGAAAAAGTTGGCAATTCGTTTGACTGTATCGCGATACCGGAGTTGTAGTGGAGGGTGTCATCCTGAACAGGGTTTCAATTTACTCTCGTTCTTTCAAATGAAACGTTTCATATTCTTGTCGCATATTATCAAACAACGTAAATGAGTTCCCGGGTACCTCTCGCAGCGCATCAGGGATGACAAAGCGAGGGAGTACCTCAATCCCGATACGTTCACGGATGGTATAGGCAACCGCCTCTGCATCGCCACCTTGCTCCGCAACAAATGTTTTGAGTGCATCAGTTTCTATTTTTGCCAACGTGATATGCGGTACAAACTCGCCGATGGTTTCCCATGGCGTATAGAGAATGGTTTGTTGTTGGTTGCTGACATGGGCTAGTGTGGCCTCAATATAGGGATGCAGCATATGCAGCACTTGGTTGGGGTCGTGCAGCGTCATGACGATGATATCTTCCTCTAGGCCAAAAAGCTTCAGCTGTGAGGAAAGGTAAAAGGGCGTTTGTAGAAAGGGACGATTGCGCAGCATTTGACGCAAGCCATCAGCGACTGCTTTCAGCTCCGCTGACGTTGTTCTTCTGAGGTAGGCAAGGGTAGTGTGGCAGCGCGAGCGATTGCGGTATAGCGTTGGTGTTTCTTTGTTGCGCTGCGGTAGCGCGCGCTCTATTTCTTCATCAATAATTGTTTGCGTTCGCTCATTGACCCACTGCTGCGTGTACTGCACGCCGGGATGCTGGGGATCTATGACAACACCGATATAGCCGGTTGGCTGCAGTGCGCTGCCGGTGCGATAGAAATCAAGAATTAGAATGCCGCTAAACCACGCAACAAGAATGAAGATGAAAACAAGAAGAGAAGTGCGATGAGAAAGGTGGGGGAGGTTCACGATAGAGCCTAAAAGAATGGTGGAGAGAGTGGGATTCGAACCCACGATACCGATCTCTCGGTATGGCGGTTTTCAAGACCGCTGCATTCAACCGCTCTGCCATCTCTCCGTTAGGAAGTTTTTATGGTGGAGAGAGAGGGATTCGAACCCTCGATCCCGGTTTCCCAAGATACACACTTAGCAGGCGTGCGCTTTCGACCACTCAGCCATCTCTCCACACAAACTTTAGAAAATTTCTCAAAGAAGAATGGTGCGCCCGAGAGGACTCGAACCTCTAACCGCCAGATTCGTAGTCTGGTACTCTATCCAATTGAGCTACGGGCGCGTTCCATGTATTCACTTTTTACAAGTGAAGGCGGAAGTATAAATGATAAAAATGGAGTTGTCTCGTATAAATTTACGATTTTTTCTACATTAGATAACAGTATTCGTAACTCAATATAGAGCGGTGGAACTATGATTATAACCCTTACTATTAAAGTGATACCGCAGGCGGGG
>JASFWT010000080.1:0-4590 GCA_050049075.1 Candidatus Babelota bacterium
CAGAGCCGTTTATGGCACAAAAAGAAACGCTGGCGAATTGGGATTTTTTTTGTTGCAATTATGTTATTCATGTTGCAACGCGTCTATAAACATCGCCACTTGTTTAATAAGGCTCATGGGATCCTGCGTCGTCGATGTATCACTGCGCTCTCGCCCGTTGATCGACGCATTCTGTATCTAGCTAATTGGGTATATTCTTTCTTTGAAAAAAGATCCGCTAGGAGTGAGCGCGAGGTAAGCGTAAATAGAGGAGCACAGAGCCTCTACTCGTTTAACAGATCAAGGTAATCTTGATAGGCAAATAGTTTGTCTCGCTGCCGTCCCGTTACCTCTACAACAACTTCACGTTTGCACAGCGTCTGGAGGGCAGAGGTTGCCGTTGGCACCGTCAAGCCGGTTTCACTGGCGATCTTTGCAATAGAAGTATAGGGGCGTCGCTGCAGAACGCGATACACCGCATGTACCGAGTCATTTTGACGACCCAGGCCGACTAAGCTATCGCGATCACGTTGAAACAGCTTTACAATTTTCTTTGCCAGCTGCGTCGCGTGGCGCGCGGCATGCGTAACGCCATTTAAGAAAAACAAAAGCCATGTCTCCCAGTCGCCGGTGAGTCGCACCTGTTGCAGCAGGTGGTAATACTCTTGGCGGTTATCTTTGAGATACAAACTGAGGTATAGGCTGGGCTCAGACAGCAGGCCATCATGTACCAGTAGTAGCGTAATCAGTAGACGGCCAATACGGCCATTCCCATCAAGGAATGGGTGAATGCTTTCAAACTGCACGTGAGCCAGGCCAGCTTTGAGCAGCGTTGGCATAAACTGATGCGGCGTATGTAAAAACTTTTCAAGCTCACCCATTAGGCGCTGCACCTCGTCGGCAGGCGGTGGTACATAGACAGCGTTGCCGGGACGGGTACCACCAATCCAGTTCTGTGAGGTGCGAAATGAACCATCATATTGATTGCTGCCTCGTGTTTCATGCAGCAGCAGCTCATGCATTTCACGCAGTAGGCGATTGCTCAGCGGCATCCCATCGCGCAGGCGATCGATGCCATGATGCAGCGCGTTCACATAGTTAGAGACTTGGACAATATCATCAAGGGGGACCGGCGCTTCGTGCTCGCCTTCATACAAAACAAGATCACTAAATGAAGACTGTGTGCCTTCGATGCGTGAGGAGAGCACCGCTTCTTTGCGAATAAAGACGTAGAGGAAAAGGTCCAGGTCGGGCAGCATCGGCGTGGTGCCTTCTAACTGACCAAGCGCATGCTGCGCGTCGGCAAGCGAACCAGTAAGGACATTCATATCAAGTGGTGGCTGCGGTGGCAGCGGGCGTGGCGAGTGCGCTTGAAACGACTCGTCTCCACTCTTAAATGTTTTGTAGGTGCCAATTCGGCTCTTTTTGTTCATACATTATCCTTTAATAACGAACCATTCTTATTTAAAGATAGCGCCTCTTCTTTTATTTATCAAGTAGATAATGCGAGCCAGAGGGGTAAATAAATATGCGTCAAAACAGGCAGATTTGTGATTTTTGGTAAAATCTAAGTCATGAGGCTCAATATAATCTGAGTGAAACAGACTAAGATCGTAGATTTGATTGGCGTAAAAAAGCTGGATGAGAGAGCTTTTTAAACGTTGCTCAAATCAACATATAGTTTTTTGTATGCTTTCGTGTACGCTGCGAGCCATGAAAAATATAAATTTCTATTTTTTCCTATTGGGTATGTTTCCTGTTGTTTTCGCCGGGAATGGTTCATCAAAGCCCTCTTCTGACGAGGGTGGCAGCCCTATTTCGTCAGAAGATCGCTTTGCGCGTACGGCCCATCCTGTAGCTCGAGCTGCAGAAGGCGGTGGCCAGGCGCGTAGTAGGAATGGCGGTGGGGGAGGTCGTGTCTCTGGTGAAGTTGCGCGGTCACCAGCAAGTCGTGTACTGCGTTTTGTTACTGATTCAGCAGCAGAAGGCGCTCCATCATGGTTAACTTCAATGGTGCCGCCCGGCATGTTGCGGGGAACCTCTGTTGATCCCGATGTTCCCCCGAGAGCAAGAGTGAGTTTGCGTTCCCCGGTACAGCGAAAGCCGATTTTACAATATAGCGAAGATGATTTGCGACGTGAGGCGGCAGAGTGGGAAGCGGATAAAATGGATAATATTTGCTCAAATCTCGGCATTTGCGACCCCGATGATCCTGGCAATAAAGACCTTCCGGCTGAGACGCTCTATCAGTATGGTGTACGGTGTGAGTGCCCAGGAGGGCGCTTACTTCGACCGGAAATAGAGCTCGCACTTAAGTTTTATCATATGGCTTCTAAGAGGGGGCACATTATGGCGAAGCTGATGTATGCTTACTGGAGGTCGCATAGGTATAATCCTAGAAGTAATGGTTCCGACTGTGTTGCCGATCGGCCAGGTATTACCGCGTGGGGTGTCGGACAATTTCATGAAATTTTTGATACGGGCAATCCAGAGGCAATGGAGCGGATTGTTATCTTGGCAGTTGAGCGAAGAAGCATGCTTGCGCGAGGAAGATCAGTGCTCCCTGGTTGCCCGCTTGCGATAGAAGCCATTACTTCATATCAAGGTGCTCAGCGAGCGGTGCTGAGTGAATATCTAGAAAGATGTAGGCTTACAGAACTTATACCAGCTCGCGAGCGTGCATTACCTGCGCCGCTTGATGATGCTGCGTCGTAAGCTGTTCGGTATCAAGTCCTTGTTCTGGGGCGATAGCACTATTAATAATTGGGTGGCGGGTGTCTGCCACTGTAATGTCTTTCAGGTCGGTGATTGGCATACCTTTTTGTAAGATAAGCTGTGCCGTTTGCAGCACCGCTTTACCAACTTCATGCAATGGACCTGCATAGCCCAGGGCGGCACTGCGCTTAAGTGCGCGCATACTACTGGCAAATAGTGGAATGCGGCGTTCTTCACAGATGTGCCCCATCGCGCGATATACATCCAGCATCATGCATCCCTCAAGGAGCAGCAGGGCATCTGCGTAGCGGTGCAGCTCATCAACATGATTATAAAGAGTGGTAACACTACTGCCCGTTGCTAGCAGCACCTCATATCCCGCCGCTTCAAGTAATCTTTTTGCTTTAGAAGAACGCATGTGTGGCTCAAGAGCACTGCCTTCAGCAAGGTAATTTGGTAAAAGTACCTTGTGTGCTTTGGGCAGTGATTGATGAAAGAAATCAATTGCTGCTTCCATATCATACGGCGCCATTCGTATGCTGAGGCTGTTCTCTGACGGCAGGGCTGGTGCCGCGTCAGTATCTAGGTAGATCGGATCAGCGGTAGGGACACAGATGAGGGGCAGCGGGGCTGCAATGCGTTGTAACTCTGCAGCAGCAATGCGTGCAACCGAGAGTCCGAGGCAAACCAGTAGCCGGCACTCTTCGTCGATAGCACGATGTACCATTGTTTTTATAGTAGAGCTTTCCAGGCCGTGAGTAGCATACACAATGGGAGCCATCATTTTTTCTGCAGCATCGTTCTCTTCTTGGATACCAAGAATGATATCAGCCTGAGCACCAAGTGTTGCCGGTGCGAGAATACCAAACAGTGTATCAGCGCCACTGATGCCATCAGCGACTTCTTGGCGAGAGCGAATATGGCTATTGGGGGTAGGTGTTTTCATAGGTGGTGGCGCGTTATAAATAGGTTTCTTGTTCCTCGGGATCAACCGTATTGTGCACCGGTAGGCGTGCCATCAGATCATCAAGGAATGCTTCTTGTTCTTGTGGCGGTTTTTCTGTCGCTGCAGCTATCGAAATACCCCAAGAGAGCATCAGCGCTTGCTCGCTGGTGAACTGTGCGCCAACGCGCTTACTCAGCTCTACCGAGACTTCGATGCCAAATGTTTGTTTGTTACTCAGAAGGCGGTCACCACGGGGAAGGCGTTTTTGCAACACAATACGACGAATCAGCCAGTCGATATCCTGCGCCAACTCATCGGTGCGTACGCCGTATACCATAGAAAAGGTATCTGTTTGCTGCAGGTTGCCGCTGCAGGCGAAAACCTTGTGTCGCAGGCATAGCGGCCCCAGTAGCTCAGAGGTGTCATCACGCATAAAGTCGGGTAAGGTGAGCAGCGCATCGATGCCCGGTACCATGCTATAGGCTTTGGCGTGTAGCTCATCAACATCCCAGGCGCCATCATGAATAAACTCAAGACCGAGGCGATCACAGGTTGCTTGAATCTCTTGCAGGTAGTGCTGCAGCAGCGGGGGTAGTGCCTTTGTCTCAGCGTTATAGAGCACGCCCAAGCAACGAAGATTTGGTAGTAGTCCTTTTATGAAGGGAAGAATAGCGCTGGGATTAAAACGTGGCAGCGGATAGCGGATGATCGGCGCATTTTTCGGCCAGCTAGTATAAGAGAGGCACGGTTCATCTATCGTCGCTACATCATTTTCAAAGAAGATCCCGATCAGCGGCTTAAATTGTTGTTCGGCGATCATGGTGGTTTGTATGTCGTAAAAATGCTGGCGACCAAACGTCACAATAGCCGGCGTATTATTTTCTTTTAACGTAAACGCCCGTTGGTTGGCATCAAATGACTTATTATAAGGAAGACCATCAATGAGGCGT
>JASFWT010000002.1:0-14411 GCA_050049075.1 Candidatus Babelota bacterium
CAACTAACCCGTTCTTCTGCTGCCAACCTCCTTCCAAAAGAAACCATTGACGCTACATACGATGATGTCAAAAAACATTTTGCAAGCATGCATCCAGAGAGAGCAGAACAATTCTGTACACGAGTCCCTGGTAGAGAAGCCAGAAAGCGTTGGTATGGCCTAAAGGATGGTAAGTGGTACATTCTGAAGAGAAATCGTCCTACAGCACCACTAGGAAGCGATTTATTGTGTAGCGATTTATTGTGTAGCGATACTGATATAGGTACTCACACGTCCCAACCAAGAGGGCGTGGTGGCTTCTACCGCTTGCATGCTCGGGCCGCTTCGATTGATGAGCTACCAAAAACAAAAACTCCTCCAAAAACTGTCACACCAGCACCTGACACAACAGCTCCACCAGCGCCTAAAGGCAGTTGGCACATGAGCGGCCGGCAAGCAGTCGGAACCGTCTTAACCACAATTCTTGCTGTCATTGCAGCTGGCTGGGCACGCGTCAGAATGGTTCCGGGCCTAAATAAGTTAGCAACACAAAGCCCAAACGCTACGACTCGTTCTATCGAAGCACGCGCGGCAGATAAACGTGCGCTTGATGAGCTGAACGCCGTTGACCGCATGCTGGTAAAAAGCGTACGCGCATTCAGAGCAGCAGGACATGACGTTGGTTCATTTGGCAGCCGCAACTGGCACACCTTTAGCCAATGGTTTGCACGCAACGTACTGCGTAAAGCCAACGCGTAATAACTGAACCCTCTTGAGGGTGACAAAGTTGGAAAAGCCCTCCCATTGTGGGAGGGCTTTTTTTTAAGTAATACAGAGGAACACATGAATACCCCCTTTACCCTCGGCACCGATCTGGTTGCCACCAGCCGCTTTATCGAGTGGCTTGATTACTCACACGATAAACTTCGCTCACTTTTTACCGAAGCTGAATGCCACGAGTTCAAACGGCGCAAACAAGAACTGAATCAGAGTAAAATACCGTCGCAGCGCAAAGATGAACTGTTATGCGGCTACCTCGCCTCTCGCTTTGCGGCAAAAGAGGCATTCTATAAAGCGTTCAGCTGGTGGTTGCAGCAGCACGGCCTAACCAAACATAGCTTTCAGCTAAAAACCATTGCGCCACTGGTCGGCGTAGAAAAAACCGGCCCATGGCAGTTACCGTGCCTGGTAATTGAGAAAGATAAAGTAGAAAAGATTGTTGGTGAAAAAGTGCCGCACTATCAAAGCATGCTCAGCTTTTCACACGAACAAACAATGGCAAACGCACAGGTTATATTGGTAGCAGGTGATTAGAGGCTATTTTTGCCTGTCACCCTGAACCTACTTTACTGTCACCCTGAACTTGTTTCAGGGCCCAGTCAACTGGATGCTGACATTCGTCAGCAAGACAAGTCGTCAGAAGCCTTTACTACTCATTACCACCAGAATCTTCATCATCGCCGGTATCATCACCACCGCCTGCGTCGCCACCATCTTCAGTAGCGGTATCACCATCGTCAGCAGCAGGGCTATCACCTTCGCCATCGGCGCCCACTTCCTCGTCACCAGCAGGTTCTTCAGTCTCTTCTGCATCGACAGCCGGCGCTTCTGCCGCTGGCGCTGATGCAGCACTGCTGCCATCAAGAGCCGCCAGACGGCTTTCAAGGTCGGCAACGGTCTCGGTCAAATGTGCTACTTGTTTCGTAAGATACATGGTGTGCATTAAGTCTATTTTAGCGCAGACAGCAGCGCGTTGATCAAAATTGCGTGCATCATGTTCGTACTTGCGCGCTTGACGACGTGTTTTCTTTTTAAAACCAATACGCAGCTTACTTGCCGCATGATGACGTGCCCAGCGCTCAGCCGCTTTGCGACCAGCAACCCGAGAACGGCGCTCTAACTCATAACGAATTGGCACGGGTTTTTCTGCATTCATCTTGTTGTTTGCCCAGTCAACCAGCTGATTTGTCCACTCGGTATGCAGCACCTCGCGTTTTGCGTCGGTTTTATCTGCAAAGATCTTGTTTGCCTGAATGGCCGCACCTTCATGGTCCTTGAACGGCTGAAATACATTTGCCTCTGCACACAAAGTACCGCTCACCAGTGCCAGACTTGCTACTGCTACTATCATCTTTTTCATATAACTATTACTCATCACCTAATTCTTCATCGACAAGCAATGTTTCATCATCCACATCGCCCGCACTGGTTATATTTTCTTCCACAGCGCCTTGCAGTTCTTCACCACCGGCCTGCATTGCTTCTTCCTGTGAGACCATCGTGCTGCCCATTTTCTCTTCTAAAATCATCAGACGCTGATTCATAATCTTGAGCAGCTCGGCGGTATAATCAAACGTACGCCACATGACTGCTGCCATATTTGCTTCCATGTCAGCGATACGTCGCATCGCATCTTGGTAACGCGCTTCAATTTTTGCATCTTTACCGGCAAGATCTTCTAGTAAGGCACCCCCAAAAAAGATCTGCCGTCGCTCGGCATCGGTTTCCGGCTCATCACCACGCTCGGTGTATTGACGGAAACGTGCTTGATATCGTGCCAACAGCTGACGTGCACCGGTAATACCTTTGTTTACTTTCTGCAGGCGCTCATCCATCTCCTTTAGCTTGGCATCACGTGCCTTTATCGCTGCTTTTTCGCGATCAAGGCCTCCTTTTGCTGCCGAGGCAAACGCGGGCAAAATCTTTCCCCACCCCATCTTCATTACTTCTTCCTGGCCCATACCAACTTTTTTAAGCAGCGCCTCAAGGTCTTCTGCAGCCGGTACCACACCAGGCGCCACCGGCTCTACCACCTCGGGCGATTCGTCAGCTTGAGCAAGAAGCTCATCGTCAGCACCGCTGTCTACGCCATCCCCTAAAGAATCAAGATCAAAATCTTCCATTTGCCCCATCTCGAGCTCGACGCCACTCAGTTCATCATCACCTAACTCATCAATGGCACGCGCTGCATGCGGATTAAGGCACAGAACAAAGAGAAACAGAAACAAACGAACGACAGACGAAGAAAAATGCTTCATAAAACCAGCCGATAGAAAAGTGAATAAAAGTGCTCCTCAGAATGCCTTATAACGGGGTAGCAAAGTCAACAGTTTACAAACCCCTTGCGCCAGCTATACTTTCCCCCATGAAAACAACAAAAAAGTTAGGCTCTATCGTTGCCGGCTCGCTGCTTGACGGCCTGGTGATGCGCCTTGCCCCCACCTATCCACTTGAAGAGATCAAAACCGGTAAATTTGCCTGCGTTCGCGGCAACACCTACACCTTCTTTTCGCTGATCACCGACCTAGAGCTTGAGGTCACCAACCAAGACATCGTTCTTTTTCCTCCAGGGCCGCAGGAAAACCTGCTCAGCTCGATGCTACGCAAGCGTGATATTTACGCCAACGTAAAGCTGCGTCCGCTACTGATGATGTCAAAAGAGGATCCCGGATCAAGTCCGGGAAGACAGGCTGGCGCTGATTCAGGAAGACAGACTAGCGCTGGTCCAACAAAAATGCCGGTCAAAACCATTCCCTCTCACTTTGCTGACGTCATGGAAGCAAGCCCACACGAAGTTGCTCGTATCTTTGGCAGCGAAGCGGCCGACAAAAAATACTTTAGTATCGGTATGCCGCTTGATATGGAAACGCCAATCTGCCTCGACCTCAGCCTACTCTGCGAACGCTCAAACGGCATCTTTGGTAAAACCGGTACCGGCAAGACCTTCTTAACCCGTCTTATTTTAGCCGGCATCGTCAAAAGCCGCGCCGCTGTTAACCTGGTGTTTGATATGCACTCAGAATACGGCACACAGGCACGCAAAGAAGGAGAAGGCCTCTCATTCGTCAAAGGCCTTAAAACATTATTTCCAGACAAGGTTGCTATCTTCTCGCTTGATCCCGCTTCGACACGTCGTCGCGGCTGTGCACCCGATGTTGATGTGGTGATGTCGTTCGATGACATTCGTGTCGACGATGTCATGCCGCTGCAAGATGAACTGAACCTGCACCCTACCGCGCTTGAAGCAGCGTACTTAATCGCCGCTCGCTACAAAAAACAATGGCTGTCGGTGCTGCTGGCACGTGGGCACGAAGCAAAAGAGCTGGCAGAAGAAATTGGGGCACACGCCGAGTCGGTTGGCGCGCTCTATCGTAAATTGAAACGCCTGGAAAAATTCCCGTTCCTACACAAGCAACCGACCAACAGCTCGGTCATCGACACGTTGTTTGAGTATCTTGATCGCGGCATTCACGTCATTCTTGAGTTTGGTAACCACACCTCACTGCTGTGCTACTTGTTGATCTCAAATATCATTACGCGTCGCTTGCACGATATTTATGTGGCGAAAACAGAAAAATACTTGGCGTCACAAAGCCCTGCCGATGAGCCACGTAAGCTGATGATTACTATCGAAGAGGCTCACAAGTTTCTGAACCCGCAGGCAGCAAAACAAACCATCTTTGGCGTTATTGCCCGCGAGATGCGTAAATACTATGTCTCGTTGCTGGTGGTTGACCAACGGCCATCCGGCATAGACCCGGAAATTATCTCGCAAATCGGTACCAAGATTGTCGCCGCCCTGTCTGATGATAAAGATATTGGCGCGGTGATGACCGGTGTTAGCAACGGCAGCAGTCTACGCGCTATTCTGGCGACGCTGGACACAAAAAAACAAGCACTGGTGCTGGGCCACGCGGTTCCTATGCCGGTGGTGGTACGCACCCGTGAATACGACGAGAAATTCTACCAAGATATGCTTGCCCAAGATGGCGCAATTAAGGTGGAAAAGATCGTTAAGGAGATATTCTGAAGCGTGCCAAGTGGCACGCACTCAATCAAGTTCCCGGGGCTTCAGCCTACGGCATGAACCCGGGATGTCGCTAAAAATACGTCTTCCTGAGCTTGTCTTAGGATCCAGGGCTAGTAAAGTATCACATTACACAAAAGAGGCGATGGTACCTTGTAGTTAGCGAGCCATTGTCTCTTGCTGGTTTCTTAAAAAAACTCTGCACTGGGCCCTGACATACGTCAGGGTGACCGCTCTGTACGTCAGCAAGACAGGGGCATTCTATACATCGCCACATACTTCCACCTGAAAGCAGTATGGCGACATCCCGGGTTTGACGCGAAGCGCAAATCCCCGGGAACTGACGAAAACGCCTGCCGTTAGGCAGGCTTCCTTTTTGAGAACAACTGACGACCGCGACGAGCAAGCTTCAGCATAATGCGCTTTACCCGACTGATCTTTAAGTCATCAAGTTGGTCGTTACTGAGGTGATCGTACTGCGTTGACCATTTTTTAAGCTTATACACACCGCCTGCAGTCAATGCTGTCAAGAGAGCTGCAATGGCGAACGAACTCTTACTCATGCCTCGTGCTGGTGCTGCTGTTGGTGACGCTGGCGCTGCTAAAGAAGTACCTGCTAAAGGGGACGCTTTATCATTCTTGCCAGCGCCATCGTCTTCGCCGCCAGACGTGTCAAGAGCATTAGCAACCGGAGTAACAGCTGGCGTGTCCAAAGGAACGTCCTCAAAAACATCATCACAGCCATCACTTTTTGTATCATCATTTCCAGCTGCTACCATCGGCCTCACTGCCGGCGTATGTGCTTCCACAGGAAGATGAACTGTTTTTTGAATCGCAGGGACTGCTGCTGGTGCTGGCGCTAGACGATCTTCCACCAACGCTGCTTTTTTATTTTTCCGTGCTTTTGCCAAGCGCCGCTGACGTTTTGACTCAGCTGGCTTGTGGCGATGGTATAACCCCCGCGTGTAAGCATTAAGGCGTTTTGCGTCGGTACCCGTAGGACGAGTACGGGCAAACGGCAAGGACGACGGTGAGGCATCGGCATGTCCATTCTCAAAGGTATCAGTTGGCTTGGCAACAGCAGTTGGTTGTTTGCGTGCACCATACGAGGCGGCGACTGCTGCTTCACGTTGCTGCTCTCGCTGCGCAAGCACACGGTCGCGAATATCATCTTCTAGACCGAGCGGCACCACACCTTCATCATCGACAAGGGGCTGCAGTCGTTTAGCAACCGCGGCTTCATCACGCTCATAGCGACGACCTTCTGGATACGCAAAGCGATAGTTGTGCCACAGATTCTGCAGCTGCGTTGCCGCATGTTTTTTACGCGCATGCTGCCGCTTTTGCCATACCCGCTGAATGTGTCTTGCGGCACGGCGTGGGCGCCCAGCATCCATAAGCAAAGCATGTGCGTGGCGCTCTTCTTCCGATTGTTTGTTGAAAACACGTTTCGCTCTGGAAGCTTCTGCCCCTGCTAACAACCGTGCAATTTCATCGTCAACGCTTGTAGGAAGCGTAACCGGTGCGACAGATTCTTTTTTAAGAGTGGCTTCTACTTCTGGTCGTAAAAAAGAAGTCTTTTTTTGTGGCGTGCCAGAATTTGGTTTTGAAACTACTACCGGCTTTTGCCTACTCTGCACCGGAGTATTTGTTATATCACCAAGCGCTACCGCGCTGGCGGGAAAAGCAGAACTTACCAAAGAAACCAGCACCAGTAATCCACACACTCTTTTTTTCATACAACACCTCTTTGTCATGGGACGCATGACCCTAGCATACAAAAACGCGCCTATCAAAAAACAGTAGGCGCGTTTTTGTAGAAAAAGTAATGAAGGTCACGTTGCTTTATGCAGCAACACCTTTGCGCTGCCACCAGTTACGTGCATTATTAAACCAACGGCGGTAGAACCACTCTTTACGTGCAGTTGCTTCCGCGGGCGTATCAGCTGCCGGCTGACGACGCGCAGTATGCTGCAGCAATGGATGCTGCTCGCTTGTTGCCTTACGCTGTGGCGTGCCCCCAAACCAGCGGCGACCGGCACGGCTGGCTTTCAAGAACATTTTCTTGAGGCGGTTCATCGGCAGCTGGTCAACTTGCTTGTCAGAGAGGCCATCATATTGATGTGACCATCGCTTTACCCCATAACCAGTACCACCGGTTACCAGAAGAAGTAGCAGCATTTTACCCAACGGTGAGTTAAGTGCGTCGCGCAGGGTGCCGTTACGTTGTGGTGCGGGGGCAGGATTATGAGCATCACGTACACGTTGCTGCCGCAACTCTGGATACTTTTGACGAACGCTATTCACCAGCTGCTGACGCTCTGACCGAGTCACTCCAAGCTGTCCCCCACCATACAAAGCAGTACTCTGTGCATCTTGTGCAGACGCTTTCTTTAGAACATTCGCCATCCATTCTTCTTTTGCTGTTCGCGCCGGTGCAGGCACAGTTTGAATACTTGAGGCGGTATGTCCCGCAGATGTCGCGATTGGCGCTGGAACATGCACTACAGATGGTGCTGCTGCGGATGGTGTTGCAGGTGGTGTAGATATTTTACTCAAGTCTAGTTCCGCATCACCCCAGCCATCATCACCTGTAGCTGACGGCTGCACTGGTTCAGTCGCTGCGACCGATTCTGGTTCTGATGTAGGTGCTGGTGGAGAAGATGGAACGTCTGGAAGATTTGTAGAATCCCAAGAGGTACCATCATCTCCATCGGCAGCGCCAAGCAATGCCTGCCCTGGAGAAGTTGGTTCATAGTTATCAGGATCGAGTTCGCCTCCTGCATTATTGTCGGTATCGCTTGTTGGATCACCGAGATAAAAATCATCTTCTTCTGGCGCAGAAGCTGCTTGTTCTAATAGGCCTTCTTTCACAAGGTAATTAAAATCGGACAGAGAAACATCTACAGCCCCTTCACCAAGAGTCCCATCATTCGCTTGTCTACGAAGATGTACCACATCCCCAGCAGAATCACGCTCTGCGAGGCGACTAGCATCTTTTTGCGCAAGCCGTCGAAGGATTATTGGTGTAATTTTTTTTCCAGAAGGTAATGTAAGTTCTTTATCTGTATCACCTACAAAACGATATTGTTCACTTTCAGCTGCATTCACGCTACTCACAACTAAAGCCAGCAGCAGCATATACCATTGTATTTTCATACACTTCCTCTTAAAAATCGGCGTGACGCCAACGGATTACTTTATACCAATATCAATGGTAACAGATCGCAACCAGTCGTGGTCAAATAGCAGCTGTTTTGGTTTGTTTTTTGCTGGGTTTTAGTGCAGAAGTTGTTTCTTCTTTTTGTGGACCCCGGGTCAAGCCCGGGGAGACAGGATTTTCTTTCAGCCCCGCTGACGTCTGTGGCTCCCACAGAATTTGCTGCGTAAAGCTGAGCGGTAGCAACGCTGCCATGGCATAGGTACGCACATCAAACCCCTCACCGTTTTCGCGAGGACGTACCAGGTGAATTTTGGTCTCGGGTGTAGCGAACTCGGCAATAATTTGTCGGCAGGCGCCGCAGGGTGAAGGAAAGGTGCCACCGCTGGCCATCACCAATGCATGCTTTACGGTTGTTTTTCCTTCGGTGGAGGCCATAGTCCCAATTGCGGCCGCCTCGGCACAGAGCGTCAGACGATACGAAACATTTTCTACATTACAGCCGGCATAGTAGTTGCCGGTGTCGGTCAACATAGCCGCCCCCACACTATAGTTGGAGTAGGGATTGTAGGCGTTTGCCATTGCCTTTTGTGCTTGTTCATACAACGTATTCAGTAGTTCACGATCCATGCAGGCCTCCAGCAATTGAGTATTTTTTCCGGGAGAGGAAGGTAGCAAGGAAGCACTTGTTTTTGCAAGGGCGACTACATTAGTTCCCCGGGGCCATACTGCTTCCAATAGCAAACGAAGAGCGACGCTGAGAGTTTTTACTGTCTTCCTGACTACCATGTCCTGTCTTCCTGAACTTGTTTCAGGATCTAGTGCATGATAATCACCGAATAAAAACACTGAGACGATGGCACTTTAACCACAGAGCGCCATCGTCTCATCGCTTTTATTGGGTATTTTTTTGCACTGGATCCTGACATACGTCAGGGTGACAGACAGTCTGAAGCCTACTGAACATTCTCAGCGTCGCTAATATGTTGTTATTTGGAAGCAGTATGGCGTCATCCGGGCCCGCTGCGTCTGCCAGGACGAGCAGCGATTAGGCGCCGGGACCTGATTAAACGCATACCCCACTCTGGACCCCCGACAAGCGAGGGTGACATCCCTAGGGGTATGCTTCCTCATTTCCCCAACGCACGAAACGTCAGCGCCTCCTGCACATGGACCCCATCAATCAACTCGCTGCCGGCCAGATCGGCAATAGTGCGCGCAATTTTGAGCACCTTGTGGTACCCCCGCATAGAAAGTCCCAGCGTAGTAAAAGCTTTTTCAATGACCTCCTGCGCGGTGGGTGCAAGCACGCAGAAACGGGTAACGTCGCTTGCCTGTAGGTGCGCGGTTGGTAGCAGTTGCTGACGTACTTTTTGTTGCTGCCACGCGCGCTGCACTGCGGTACGTAGGTCGCGGGGCTCTTCCCCGGACTTAATTCGGGGGCCACTCGCCACCACACTAGTCGCTGCCCGCACCGGCACATGCAAATCAATACGATCCAGCAATGGGCCTGACAGCTTGCTCAGATAGTTCTGCACGCGCTGCGGCGCGCAGCTGCAGCGAGAGGAACCATCACCAAAATACCCACAGGGGCACGGGTTCATCGCCGCCACTAGCATAAAAGAGGCGGGAAAATGTACCGCCTGCTGCGCTCTGCTAATCAACACGGTGCCACTTTCCAACGGCTGGCGCAGTACTTCCAGCGTGGCGCGAGAAAACTCGGTAAACTCATCTAAAAACAACACACCGTGATGTGCCAAGCTAACCTCGCCGGGGCGCGGAATGCTACCGCCACCAATGAGGCCGGCTTGCGAAATCGTATGGTGCGGCGCACGAAATGGCCGCTGCGTGAGTAAGCCACTGCCGTCATCCTCGCGAAAGCGGGGATCTAATAGTCCCGCCACCGAGTAAATCTTTGTTACTTCAATACTTTCGTTGCTGGTAAGCGGCGGCAGCAACGTTGCCAGGCGTTTTGCCAGCATGGTCTTGCCACTGCCTGGTGGCCCAATAAACAAAAGATTGTGGCGCCCCGCACAGGCAATTTGCAGTGAGCGCTTGGCCGTATATTGTCCCACCACCTCGCTGAGGTCGTATGGTGATGATGATGCTGGTTGCTGTGTCGCCTCAGTAGAGATAACCGGCGCAATAGATTTTTCACCGCGCAGATAGTCGGAAAGCTCTATCAACGTTGCGACGCCAATTACTTCAATACCCTTGACCAGAGCCGCTTCTTGCTGGTTGGCCTTTGGTACGATGAGGCGTTTTTTACCCTGCGCACGGGCATGGTCTGCCATTGCCAGCACCCCCGTAATCGCACGTACGCTACCATCCAGCGCAAGTTCACCGAGAAATACGGTCTCATCACAAAAAATGGGTGCCATCTTAATTAACTCTGCCGCCTGCAGCAGCGCGACGGCAATGGGCACATCACACAAAACGGTGCGTTTGCGCACGCTCGCCGGCGCCAGATTGATAGTAATACTGCGCTGCGGGAGTTCAAGGCCGCTGTTGCGCAGTGCGGCACGAATACGTTCTTTACTTTCGCTAATTGCTTTGTCAGGCAAGCCGACAATGATCATGTTGATCAGGCCAACAGAAAAGTCGGCCTCAACTTCCAATAGCTGCGCACCCACCCCAATGGTGGTGGCAGCAAATACACGGGAATGCATAGGGGATCTTTCGAAAGAATGACGGTGGGCACCCCACCTTCTAACACACTGCAATCTCCAAAAAAAAGTAGGGTAAGAAAAACGATCGTTTTCTTACCCTGCATACACGAATGTGTGTCTGTTTTTTATGCTGGCATTAGTGCATAGTTCATAACTGGTTGCGCCGCAATAATGTCGCCAGCAATTTGCTCAATATTAACTGCAAAGTTGGCACGTGTTGTTTTTTTCATAAGGCCATTACCTTGTATTTGTATGGTGTTGAGGTCGTCCAGCAATGTTACCGTCGTGTTTGTCACCCTACGATCAACTTCTTGTGCTATATCCGCCTCAATTAATTTGCGAACCGCTTCGCGCTGAGAATGACCAACAGCAAGCTGATTAGCAAGAGGTATTAATGTATCAGCCCTTTCAGCAGGACGCCATGTAAGCCATTGAGTAGCATAGTGCTTAATCTTGAGATCTGCTGGCAGCAAGGGGAAACGCCTCTCATCAATAAGTCTTAGTAGACTTTCCAGCTTAGATTGGTGACTCGTTACTGTGTCCGCATTGTACGTAGCGGGAAGGCTATAGTGTTCCGCTAAATACTTAATCAAATTAAGGTCACGACTCACTTGAAGCACACGATCATAAGAGTTGTAATATTGTGCAAGCGTGGTGTCACCATCAAACGGTACAGCTAACACTGCTGGCGGTGCACCGGCGTCGCCATCAAAGCCTGGGCCACCACTGGCGCCACCTGCAGAAGGACCTCCTTCATCAACGGTTTGACCGTGATCACGAAGGACTTTCTCTGCTGCTGCAATTTTTTCGGTAGCGATGTCGTTAAATCGTTTTGCATATTGCTGCTGAAGATCGGCAAACGCTGTTGCTACCTCAGACCACTCTTTTTGTTTTGCCGCAAGGGCCGCAAGTGTCGTTTGGTGTAGCTGCGCACGGTTCGTCATAATTGAGCCACTCTCAGCAAGCGCCTGCAGCTTTTCTTGCGCCGATTTCGCAAGGATTCTGTTGTGATTAAAGTATTGTGCTGCCTCTTGTATTGTTGCGTCGGCTACTTTTACCGCCTCATCATTAGGACGTAGTACCGGTTTTTCAAGCAATGCCTGCGCTTGCTCACGAGTGTGCTTAACTGCAGCCAGTTCTCTACGCCCATTGGTCAGGTAAGCTTTAAATGTCGTTTCTGGATACTGTGCCGGATCGTATTCATTATACGTTGCAATTGCCGATTCCAACTCATCATCAGTTACGTCGCGGTAGCTCTCTCGTTCCGTTCCGGTCGTAAGAACGGCATCAACTGCTACGCGTGCTTCTTTTGCGGCATCAACAACCGCTTGGTGCTCTGCAGCAACCTGCTGAGCGTGGAGCGCTTCCAGTTCCTGAATTTTTTCATCGTATGCAGTAATGGCGTTTCCTGTTCTTGTTCTAAATAACGTCAGTGCATCGGTAAACGCCTGCGGCGCGGTATTGGTCGGTACAATCTGAAGTGTAGCAAGGCTTCTCTGAGCATAGTCACGTTGTCCTGTCACTGACTGTTTCTTACTACAAGTAGCTGTAGCTATATCTGTAGGACCCATGTAAACATAAAAATCTTCAGCCGGCGTCTGCTTACCCAGCGCCGTGGTCACCGCATTCCAGCCATCTTCTACAGCTTTTGTATGCCGCTGTTGTAGCGTGCGACGCCTGAAGTAGCCAGTAAAGTGATCGTACGGGGTTGGAGGCATCTTGTGCGCACCCTGAAGAAGTTCTACGTTGTCCTTGATCCTTGACGCTTCACTAAGATCTGCGTTTTTAACACCTTCTATCGCGCTAAAATCAACATCTTGTGCCAACTTGGTACGAGAGTGGATACTGAGCACCAACGCCGCAACACGAGCCGCCAACGCCATTGCACGCGCTTTGGTGTGTTGCGTGCCACGCGTTTCCAGTGCGGTTTGAATCAAGCGAAGCGCATTGGTAATCATCGTCCATACGTATTGATCTTCACGATTACCGGTGCGAGAATATGTATTGCGAATACCGTTCATCACGCCACGGGCAATAATCAGCAGCATACGTAAAAAACGATGTCTACCGGGAATAACGCTTCGCTGCGCAACGGCACCAGCGGCGTTTGCCGCAAGCAGTGCAGCTTTTAAGCTTTCACCGGTATTTTCTAAGGTATTGTTTGGGTTAAAAGCATCATGTGCCGAATGCAGACCGGCAGCAATAGCTGCATGACGGTTACGTCTACGTTGCGTCTGCTCGATGGCGCTCAGCAAGCTATCAAGATTTTCATTAGAAGCTGTTGCAAAGTCCCCCGCTGCACGATCGGCCAGCATTTTTTGGAATTACTCATTAAATTTTGGATTGAGTTGCACATCACCCTCATGCCACAACTGCTGTAACTCGGCAGCGGTACCGGCGATGTTTAATCCTTGCTCAATTGGATTTTCTGCAAAAAAAGAAAACACTGGCTGCGTAGCCAGCGCCATACTCAGTACACACAATGTGTAGATCAAACGTTTCATAGTTGAATCCCCCTAAAGAAAGCTGTGATTTATCTTTATACACAAATGGTAGCACGAAAAGCGCCAAAAAGGCAATTAAGCCTATATTAACAACACTTTTCACCCATTTAGCCTTTATGAAAAACAGCTCTTTTCCTGACATATCATACTCTTTTTTTATCAAAACAGTTGCACCGACTACTTCTGTCTGTCTAGAGTGCGCGCGGTCGTTCGTACCTCATCTGATTAAGGCGCGCATTTCGCGCGCCGCCCTTTTTACTACATTACTGTACTTTCTCTAGGAGAACACCCATCATGACACTCATGAAGGTAATACGACCATTATCTTTGGCGCTTGTCGCCTGCAGCGGCTTTCTTACCGCGGCATCCCTCACCACACAAGAAGCACATACTACGCTGACCACCTTTGCCGAACGCGCCGGGGAAATCAGCAAGACACTGATCGACCTGCTGCGTGACCGTAAGCGTACCGAAAATAAAAAGCGACAAGATCAGGTAACAGTAGCCAAAAAAGCGGAACAAGAATCATGTGACGAGGCGATTAAAAAGATCACCGCCGAACACAAAGAACGAAAAAAGAACCTTCAAACCGCCTGCACCGCCCGAAAAAAAGAGCTAACCGCGCAGGCAAAAACAGATAAGGACGAGTTGAGTCGTCGCACAAAACAGGCTACGACCGCATTAACAACGGCACGCAGCAAAGCGCAGCGCCGTCATCGCACGGTCGACAGTCACCTGACTGCGGTCACAAACTTCCTCACCACCATCAAAACACAAGCACGTGATGCCCAGTTGCCTGACATAGTCACTCTGACTACGCAGGAAGAAGCACGACTGGCAAAAGAATCACGTGCATTGGCCGCCGCAGCCTAACGACGGCTGCGCTTTCGCTTCACTCTCCTCGTCTCTTCATACTCGCAGAATAGGGAGCCCCCCTATTCAGTCACCAAAGCGGTGGTAGTTTCTCCTCGGACTACCACCGCTTTTCTTATTATTTTTTACGCAAGTCTTGTTTTTGCTAAAGCCAGTACTTTAGGTTTTATAATCGGATACACCTAAATAAAGGCAACAAAAAACAAAAAGGGACGCACTATGAAGAAAAAAATATTTACCTTACTTGCTCTAATGACAGTCGGCATGGTTTGTGCCAAAGGCGAACCAAATCATGTTATGAGAAAAGTGAAAGAACTGGGTCACTCACAGTTCTATGGCATCGTTAAGAAAAGCGACAAAATGTGGAATGCAGCAACTGACCTCAAGACACCGTATATTGTTTTGGTGCCAAACGACGC
>JASFWT010000082.1:0-4494 GCA_050049075.1 Candidatus Babelota bacterium
GTTGAGCATAGTAATATTTTTCGCACCGCACTATTAAGTCAAACCATTATTGAAACAGCAGTGGTGTACTCACTGATTATTGCATTTCTGCTGTTTACACGCTGCTGGTAGCAACCAGTATTGAGGAGTAATTGTGCAGGTACCGCAAGCGGGACCGACGGGGGTGGTTGTCTATATTATTACCAAGCTAGAGTTAGGAGGCGCACAGAAAGTGTGCCTTTCACTTCTTAAGAATGTCGCCGCGCGCGGCATGAAAACCATTTTAATTTCCGGCCCGCACGGCCCACTGGTGCCACAAGCGCAGCTGCTCTGTGACGAGGTGTATTTGCTGCCGTCACTGCAGCGTGAGGTAGGGTTATTCTCTCTTTTTAAAGAGGGCTTGGCCTTTCTTCATATGACGTTTGTGTTGTGGCAGCTACGCAGAAAATATGGTGAAATTACGGTGCATACACACAGTACCAAGGCAGGCATTATGGGGCGTTGGGCGGCGTGGTTCGCTGGCGCGCAGCGCATTGTGCACACCGTGCATGGTTTTGGTTTTCATGCGTATCAAATGGCGGTGGTGTGGTGGCTGCACTATGTCCTAGAATATGTGACCTCGTGGGTAACCTCTGCTTATGTCTGTGTCAGTAGTGTTGATAAGGCGCAAGGTGAGGAGTTGCTGCCGTACTTTGAGCGGCGCAGTAATCTGATTCGTGCTGCTATTGAGTGGGATACATTTACCGTCTCGGCACAAGAGGTTCGCCCGGCGCGTCTGCTGCACGAGGCAAAGTCGCAGCGCCTGCGAATCGGCACTATTTCCTGTTTTAAGCCACAGAAAAATCTGATACATCTTTTTGAAGCGGTACGTCGTTTGGTTAACGACGATGGCATTGCAGTAGATCTTGAGGTTGTTGGTGATGGCGAGCAAGCACCGGCACTTTTTGCGTGGACAGTTAAGCATGGTTTGCAAGAAGTCATTACATTTCGCGGCTGGCAATATGAAGTAGCGCCGCTGATGCGCGAGTGGGACGTGTTTGCCCTTAGCTCATTATGGGAGGGGTTGCCGTGCGCTATTATCGAAGCGCGTTTGTTGCAGCTTCCAGTAGTCGCCTACAATGTGGGCGGCATTGCCGAGGTTATTACCGACAAGCATAATGGCATACTCCTGCAGCCCGGTGATGTTAATGGGTTGTACCAGGCGTTGAAAACAGTAGCACTTGATGCGCGGCTGCGTCAGTCGTTGGCAAAAGCCGACAATGATTTAACGCCATTTAGTGATAGTGTGATGGCGCAGCAACACGCTGCGTTGTATAAACAACTGTAGTGCTGGGCACTTTTCTACTAAAACTATCGCTTTTTGACTTTCGCTTCTCCATCCTGCTACGTTCGTGATGAATAAATACACCACACACTGCAGTAAGGAGGAGGGGAGTGGTGAGTAAAAAATGCATACAAATAACGGTATACGGCAAGGTACAAGGAGTCGGCTATCGTGAATTTGTAAAAAAACATGCCGGCGCAGAAAAAATAGAAGGCTCGATTCGTAACAACGAAGATGGCTCGGTTCTCATTCTAGCTGCTGGCGATTCAGACAATCTTGATAATTTAATCGACTACATCTACCAAGGCTCGCCACAATCATCAGTGGAAGAGGTAGCTATCGAAATAGCTACCAACGTCAAAGATTTTCGTGGGGTTTTTCGTGTGATTGGTGGTTAGGGAGCAAGCTTTCTTAAGATCACATTTTGGTACGTCACCGCACTATTGCCACTGGCGGGCACCAGGTAGTAGGTGCGTGCTGGCACTTCGGTAAATGTCTTTGCCAGCAGCGGTTGCTTTGCGCCAGCTTCAAATACTTTTACTTCCAGTGTGTTGCTTGCCAGCTTAAACATCAGATGAAATGAATGATTTTCTTTGATGAGTGGCGTGCCGGCAGTATGTTCGACTTCATGCCGCTCGATGACGGAGCCCGTGTTTGGTGCCAGGTGCTCAATACTGCTATACACTTTGTATGGTTCGCTGCCGCCACGATCTTGCTGGCCACCAAGTGTTATGCGCCACTGCGTCACCAAATCTTTTTTCTCTTGTACGCAAAAATCAAGTACGACCTCTTTGCGTGGCTGCGCGCGCGCTACGGTAAACGAGCACATGATACCATTCTTCGGTAGGCGAGGCTTTTCGCCAAACTGATTATGGATGCGCTGTGAGCTATGTGCCGGTGCCTGTAGTTTGTCGATTGAGTGATACACCGTTTGAATGGTGGCGGCGGCGTACAGAGAAGAAGAAGAGAAAGCAAGCAGGGGTAGCATGGACAAGAGGCGTTGCAGGTATTTCATAATTGAGGCCTTTCAATGCGGAAAAGGAGTATTGGTTGTTTGGTAACTGTACTGATTTCTACGGAACAAATTCAATATCCTGCAAAAGAAGGAAAACGTAGTGAGGGAATACTGCTTTTTTTCTAATCTGTGCTATCATAGTCGGCTCTGTTGTCTTTTTATAACTCTCATACGGATATACCATGAACCAGAACGGCTCCCAGTCTTGTTGCTACTCCACTAATCGATCACTTCGCACCGCCCTTGTTGACGAACTTGTCTGCCATTTACCATATGCTATTTTTGCCGTTGTCAGCAGCTTGGTTGTTATGAGTGTGCTGTGTCTGTTGGATGGGCAGGTAAGCGCCGCAACTGCTGGCAAGTGGCATCACCTGTTTCATACACTTCACTTTCTACATATTGTCTTTGCCGCGACTGGTGCGGTTTTGGCATTCCGTCGCTACTCACAAAACCTTTTTGGCACGTTGGTAATCGGTTCGGTTGTGCCCGCCGTTTTTTGTACGTTGTCGGATGCGGTTATGCCATACTTTGGTGGACGCTTGGCCGGCATCGACATGCATTTTCATTGGTGTTTTCTTGATCATTTCACCACCGTCCTCGTCTTTATGATGATGGGTGTTTTGAACGGCTTGGTAATGAGTTGGCATGGCAACGCGCGCCAAGCAAATTACCTGGTGACTTCGCATGCGTTTCATATTTTTATTAGTGCGCTTGCTTCAACCATCTTTTTAGTAAGCCAAGGTTTCTACCACTGGGAGCATCATCTTGGCTTTGTGTTCCTCTATCTCTTTTTTGCCGTATTACTGCCATGTACGTTTGCTGATGTGGTGGTTCCTACCTGGGCAGGGCTGCTGGCAAAAGGAGCGGGGGCTAAAGGAAGACGAGCATGAAAGATATTCGCCTAGAGGGTGTCACCAAGTATCATAATGGTGAGCCGGTTATTCAAAACCTCAGCCTGCGTATTCGTGCCGGTGAGTTTTTTGCCCTGTTGGGCCCCAGCGGGTGTGGTAAAACAACACTGCTGCGCATTCTTGCTGGTTTGACCCACGCTGATGAAGGGCGCATCTATCTGGGTGATACCGACATTACCAATGTGCCGGTGCACCGCCGCAAAATCCATACCGTGTTTCAGCAGTATGCATTGTTCCCTCACATGACGGTATTTGAAAATGTTGCATATAGCTTGCGCGTACGTGGCATTCATGAGGCAGAGGTGAGTGATCGCACGCTGTATGTGCTGAATACTGTGCGTCTACGCAATTTTGCTCATAAATCGATTGCGACGCTTTCTGGCGGGCAGCAGCAGCGTGTTGCGCTGGCGCGTGCGTTGATCAGCGAACCAGAAGTACTTCTGTTGGATGAGCCGCTTGCGGCGCTTGATATGGACCTGAAAGAGCAGATGCTGGTTGAGTTGATGGATCTGCAGGAAAAACTCCGTACCACCTTTGTCTATGTGACGCACGATCAGCAAGAGGCGCTGACCATTGCCGACACCATGGGCATCATGAACAGTCAGGGCAAAATCGAGCAGTTGGGTACATCTGAAGATATATACGAATACCCACACTCTCGTTTCGTTGCCAATTTTGTCGGCAAGACCAACATCTTTGATGGCAAGTTAATGATCGGCCAAGAAGAGTACCGTATCGAAGTAGACGATCTGGGTGACTTTAATGTTGGTGTGTCGCCTGATGCCTCGTGGCTGGTCAGCAGCATGCAGTTGTTCATGAGTATTCGCCCCGAGAAGATTCACATTTACCTCAATGAGCAAATAGGTTACGACAACCATATCACTGGCAAGGTTATAAGTGTTATCTACTACGGTCGCTCAACGCAGTACAAAGTACGCCTATCCAACGGGCAAAGCGTTATGGTGTTTGAGCAGAACGAAGAGCACAAACCAAAAGAGTCAATTGACCAAGGTGCTGAGGTCCATCTGTACTTTCAAAAAGAGAACGTGGTTCTGCTGCGGTACTAAAGAAAGAGTGTAGGCATGAAACAGTGGTATAAAGAGCTTGCTCGTACGCAGTGGCCATTTTTATTAAGTGTTCCCGCATATTTGTGGCAGCTTTACTTTCTTCTGATTCCACTCCTTTTTATTTTTGCATACAGCGTCATGTCATTTAACGTTGGTGGTATCACGCTGCGTCACTACACCGCACTCTTCACTTCTACT
>JASFWT010000084.1:0-4452 GCA_050049075.1 Candidatus Babelota bacterium
TTATGAAGTGAAAAATATGACTTTTCATTATTAATCCAGGCGCCGGGACCTCATGAAGCACAAGTCTCTGGATCCCGGATCAAGTCCGTGAAGACAGGCTAACGCTAGCCAGGGAAGACATACAAAGAGATTTGCTTCCCTCCACCTTACTCATCACCCCCAAAGCCACCATCGTTCTCTGTATCAAAGAAGCTTTGCAGGCGCTTAGAACGTGACGGGTGACGCAGCTTACGCAGCGCTTTCACCTCAATCTGACGAATACGCTCACGGGTCACCGAAAAGTCTTTACCCACTTCTTCCAGCGTGTGCTCAGAGGCAACGTCAATACCAAAGCGCATCTTCAGTACTTTCTCCTCACGCGGCGTCAGTGTCTTCAGAATCTCACGAACCTTCTCTTTCAAGTCGTCGTTGACCACCGCTTCCATTGGTGTGTAGTCACTTGCATCCTCAATAAAATCTTTCAACGAGGTATCTTCACTATCACCAACCGGCGTCTCCAGAGAGATAGGTTCTTTAGATATTTTGATGATGTTTTTGATCTTTTTTTCATCAAGATTCAGTTCGCGCGCCAGTTGCGAATAACTTGGCTCCTTGCCGGTTTCCTGCAAGTGCGCACGGGTAATCTTGTTGATTTTATTCAACGTTTCAACCATGTGTACCGGTACACGAATGGTACGTGATTGATCGGCAATCGCCCGCGTGATTGCTTGGCGAATCCACCACGTTGCATAGGTAGAGAATTTAAAGCCACGCTCAAACACAAACTTCTCTACCGCCTTTAACAGACCAATGTTTCCCTCTTGAATCAAATCAAGAAAGTGCAGACCACGGTTGATGTATTTCTTGGCGATATTAACCACCAGACGCAAGTTTGCACGTGCCAGATCATCCTTGGCGTACTTATCACGGTTCTGTGCGGTCATGAACTGTTTGAACAGTGCGAGTATTTTCTCTTTTGGCAAGCCGGCCTCAGCTTCGATCTTTTTCAGCATCTTACCAGAGGCACGCTGCGCACGTTCATAATTATGAATTTCAATAAGGTCATCTTCACTTGGTTTTTTGATCGCCTTATAGAAATCAATTTTTTCCTGTACGCGACGCATTTCATCACGACGCTCGTACAATTTACCCACTAATTTTTCAACGCGTTTACCAAACTTACGAATCTGTTTATTGGCAAAACCAACCGCCTTGATAGCGTCTACCAAATCCTGTCTGTTCTTCTCTACCGCGTCAAACATCTCCTGCTTCTTTGCTGCAGTCGTCAGCTTACCGCGATAAGAGCGATAAATTTTCTCTTCGTTTGACGCAATTTTTTCAATAACCGCAATGGCATCAAGAAACTGTGCTTTTTCTTGATCCATAATGGGCAAGTTATCTTCATCAAAATGTGAAAACTGAATGACGTCTTTGAGTACCAGTGCATCTTTTTCTAGACGCTCTCGGTACCCAATAATTTCTTTCGCCACAAACGGAAAGCGCGCAACCGCATCAATCGACTGTTCTTTACTGTCGGCGATGGTCTGCGCAATGATCTTCTCGGTATCGCGATTCAGCAGGGGAATGCGACCAATCTCTTTAAGATAGAGTTTTACCGGGTCATTCCACTGGCCAGGCTCGGTGAAGTGTTTTAGCTTCTCTTGCTGCTCTTCATCATCGTTGTTGTCATCGCTGCTGCTTTCGTTCGCCAAGTCAGCGGAAGCAAGAGAGGAGGAAAGCGTGGTCTTATTTGGCACAAAGGTAACGTCTTCTTCTTTGAGGAAGTCCTCAAACGAGATATCGGCTAACAAGTCGTCCTGTGAAACCAGATCGATATTTTCTTTTTCAAGCAAACGTACGACCTCGGCGTGTTCCTCTTCGGTCATCTGATGCTTTTGCCCGACAAGCGCCAACTCTTCAAAGGTCAGCATCCCTTCGGTGCGCCCCTTTTCAACCAGCTCTTTGATCGAGAGATTGTCTAAAGAGAAGTCACGGATATCAGTACCATCACCCTTCTCTTCTGCTGCCGCGGCAAGGGCAGCATCAGCCGCTTTTAAGCCGGCACCAGGCGCCGCTTCTTTGGCAGATGCTTTTGCCTTTTTTTCCGCTTTTTGCTTCTTGCCTTCGCTTGCTTTTTCTAAAAACTCGTTTGCTTCACGCTCAAGTTGTTCTGCTGTTTTCTTCGTCATGAGATCATCCCCTTATGTTGCATTCCCTCTTTTAACTGGGAAAAGACGCGTAATAATTCAGCTACCTTATCGTTGTCACCGCGCGCACTGGCCTCTTGTATTTCCGTACGCATTTTCTGTACCACTTCTTTCCACGCATGCTGCAGCACACGGGCGAGTAATTGTGCACATTCGGTGGTAGATACCGTACCTCCGTAGTGCATTGTACTTTGTATTAACCATTCATGAAGATCTTTTGGCAGTGCATCTTGCAGCGCCGCCAGATGAGCCGCCTCGCTGTCACCAGGTGGCACCTGTTCTAGCGCCTGCAACACCTGCACACTACGTGCAGACAGATGTTTTTGTGCTGCAGCCGGTACACGAAACCCATTCTCCTCTCGCGCCTGTAGTATGCAGGCAGCGATAAGCTGATCCTCAAGGTTTTGGTCGGTTGTCTGTTTTTTACTTGCTGCAGCAGCAGCTGGTGAGGACGGCACTGGGTCCTCGCTTACGCGAGGATGACGAGCGCTTTGTACCAGTGCGCTCGCATCTCCTGCCAGTTTTGTCCGCAGCGCCTCCAGCGGCAAGCTCATGGCGCGGCTGGCTTCCTGCAGCAAAATATCACGCTTTACCACATCATCGATGCGCGCCACCAGGCTGAGGATCTCTTCAACCGCTTCCATCTTCTTGGCTAATGTTTTTTCTTGAAAGTCACGGGCAACGGTATCGATAAAGAACGAGAAAATACCGCGGCTCTGATCAATGACCGCAGACAGATCAGCATGCGTCTGCAGGTAGGAGGCCGGATCTTCGGTGCCACCTAATGTCAAAACACGCAGCTCTAGGTTCACCTGCCAGCACAGCTGCGCCAGACGCAAAATAGCTTTGGTCCCCGCACTATCACCATCAAATACCACGTACACTGTCTCGGCAAAACGCGCCAATAATTTTAAGTGGTCGCTGGTGCAGGCGGTACCCAAGGTTGCTACCACGTTTTCGTAGCCATGCTGCGCCATCGCGACACAGTCGGTGTACCCTTCCACCATAAAAACGTTCTTACGCTCTTGCATCGCTTTCTTGGCAACATCAAAACCAAACAACAGCTTGCCCTTAATAAAAAACTCCGACTCTTTACTGTTGTAGTACTTGGCACGCTCATCGTTGGGCACAAAAATGCGCCCCCCAAAACCGCAGTTGCGGCCCAGTGCGTCGGTAATAGGAAAAATAATACGTTGCTCAAATGGTGAGCGAATAGAGGTTTTAGTGTCAAATAACACACCGGCAGCGATAAGGTCTTTCACCAGAATATTTTCTGCCATCGCCCGTTTAACCAGACGCTGCAGGGCGGTCACGCCGCCAGGGATATACCCGATTTTAAAGTGCTGCACCATCTCATTACTAATGCCACGCTGCGCCACATACTCACGCGCGTGAGCATTATCCTGCAGCTCTTGGTGCGCCCAATCAGCAACCAGCGCACACAAGGCAAAATGAGACTTCTTTTCTTCAGCGCGCTTACCGGCACCAGCTGAATCTTTGGCGATATGATCGGGAATCGTCACTTTGAATTCTTCAATCAACTGCTGCGCCGCATCCCATTGTCCAATATTTTCGGTACGTGCAATAAAGGAAATAACGTCACCACTGGCCTGGCAGCCAAAGCAGTAGAAGATTTGCTTGTCGGGACTGATGGTAAATGAAGCAGTTGCTTCTTGGTGAAACGGACAGGAGCCTTTGTAGTAGGTCCCGGCAGGCTTAAGTCGCACATAACGCGTCACCACATCCATGATGGGTACCTGCGTTTTAAGGTAGGAGAACAATGACATTAGCGCTTACCCTTCTTCGTCACTCTGGCTTGTCCAGAGTCCACTGACTTCCTGGATCCTCGACGAGGCGAGGATGACAACCTCTTGCCCCACTGCCGATACACCAGCAAGCCAACAGCGGCAATAAACAACCACACGGCGACTTTTTGGTGAAACGACCACACATAAATCCACGGCTTATAATGAATACCCGGCAACATGCGTGCGCGCGTTAAATCACGATCACCACGCCAGAAGTCCACGGTAAAGCGAACAATGCTTTCGCCAGCAAAATAGGCGGCGAACAATACCCCCGCTGCACGATGGCGCTGCGGATACAAAACAAAGCGAAGAAAAAGAAATACCAGTAACGAGCCGGCACTCAACATAAGCTGTGTGGGGTACAACGGCGTATGCAGCGGCGCTAAACAGTGTGGATCGGTATACACAAACGCCCACCATGCTTGGTGACGCACTACCTGGCCAAAGCAACAACCACC
>JASFWT010000085.1:0-4451 GCA_050049075.1 Candidatus Babelota bacterium
AGAATAATGTTCGCGTAAGAGGGTGACATGCTCGCCCAACCTTTCGCAAGAGTCTGTATAGTGCTACACTTTTCCCCATGATTACTTCAAAAATTGCGCCGACTCTTATTACTGATATCTCCGCATTGCCACGTACGCCCGGGGTCTACCTCTTTAAAGATGAGCGGGGACAAGTGTGTTACATCGGCAAAGCAAAATCACTGCGTGATCGTGTCCGCAGCTACCTCAACAACTATGGGCGTGAATACAAAGCAACTACTATCATCAGCGACAGTGTACGACTGGAGCATGTTAAAACAGCTACCGAGCTTGAAGCTATGCTGCTGGAAGCAAAGCTGATTCAAAGTTACCAGCCACCATGTAATGTCCTGCTTAAAACCGGTCAACCTTACGTCTATTTTCTGATTACGCAGCAGCCGCTGCCACGGTTTACGCTCACCAAAAATAAGCAGGCAAAAGGTACGTACTTTGGCCCCTTTATCGAGCGCAACGCGGCGCGCAAGGCGCATCGCTATCTTGAAGAATCGTTTCAGCTGTACCTGTGTAAAAAAGCAATACCAGGCGGATGCCTGGCCTATCACATGCACCGCTGTGCGGGGATTTGCCGCGATGATTTTGACGAAGAAGGGTATCGTAGTCGTCTACGAATGGTGCAGCGCGCACTTACCAAAGGACGCGAAGAGGTCATTGCTGAACTGCAGGACCAGGTAAAAGAGGCGAGTGCCGCTCTTAATTTTGAACGTGCCGCGCAGCTGGTGAAGTATCAGAAAGCGTTTAATCATGTCTTTGACAGTGTTGCGGCTAAATTTGATCGCCCGCAATCGCTGCAGCGCCTTGCTGACAAAGATATTTGGCTGTGGCATGAAGGTGATGACGAACCGTTTGGCACGTTGCTGCTGCTGCGCGAAAAAGGTGGCATCGTGCGAACCAGCAGACGCTGGTGTGTGGTGCGCGGTGATCAGTCGCTGACCGAGGTACTGCATGATTATATCGAAGGATATTACCGTCTTTTTACCCCGGCACAGCAAATATTGTGTACCCATGAACTTCCCGATGCCGTACTGCTGGGACAATTCATTACGCAGTGGCATGCGCTACCGCAGTCAGTGACCGTCAGCGCGCCACCCGGCTTGGAGCATGGTGAGATTATGGTCCTTGCCAACCTCCATGCACACAATGAGTTTGCCAAAACAGTGCGCAGTGGGCAGCATTTAAAACGACTGCTCCAGCTTTCAAAAACACCACGCACCATCGACTGCTTTGATATTTCACACAAGCAGGGACATGCCATGGTTGGCTCCTGTGTGCGCTTTACCGATGGGCGTCCCGATGGTAACGGCTACCGGCGTTTTCATATTAAATCATTGAACCAGCAAAACGATTTTGCGGCGCTGCAAGAAATTGTGACACGCCGGTATCGTAATCGTGAAGATCTACCCGATATTATTGTCATCGATGGTGGTAAGGGGCAGTTAAGTGCGGTACGAGCCGTTATGGGTCATCGGCTTGTGGGGACCACAACGACCCTGGTGTCCCTCGCAAAGCGCGAAGAGACGGTGTTCGGCGAACAGTTCCCAGAGGGGAAGATTTTGGACCAGAAGTCGGTAGGTGGGCAGTTATTGATTGCGCTGCGTGATTACGCGCACCATGCGGCGGTGTCATTCCATCGGGAAGGCTTTGAACGCGCTGCTATCACCAAGTCCTAGGGTACATTTCTGAGTGATCACCCAATCTCTCGCTTTTTACAATGGTATGGCCTTATGGTTGTGCCACAGAAAGAGTCTTTTCTACTTTTATGTGGTTTCTTATCACGTACGCCGGCGGCAGTACACGGTTACGTCGTTTGTTTGTTGGCATTCTTATTGGCAGTAGCCTGATTGCGCTTGGGGCGCTTTTACTTACCTGGTCGTGGCATCGACGGCGCTGTCATCCTCTTGCTACTCACATTATTCATACGCAGCAACTCTTGGTGGGTTCAACATCACCGGCACCACAGCCATTTTCTTGTACCGGTTCGCTTGCAGATATTGCAGCGCAGGTACGTGCGATGCCTGGTGGCGTGGCACGCGCAACGTTGCGTGCAGAGAGCGGTCAGTATGTTTTGCGTGGAAAGGGGGGGAGTGAGATAAAGCACTGTCTCCCGCACAAGCGCTGTCTTCCTGAACTTGTTTCAGGATCCAGTGCAACCTAGTCGTAAAAAATAAGTTTTGTGACGATGGTATATTCACCACAATGTGCCATCGTCACCAGCATCGTATGTGTGAAATAATGTGCCTTTGATCCTGACATTCGTCAGGAAGACGGGTTTCTACAACCTAACAAGACGGGTTTCTATTACCTAACAAGACCGGTTTCTACAACCCAACAAGACCGGTTTCTAGGATCCAACAAGACCGATTTTTATTACCAAGGATTTTAATGAAGTACTTTTTTAAGATACCTGCATACAGCAGGGTACTCTTTTGTGCGGTGGCTGCCTTTATAGCAGTAGCCCCCACCTCACCAACCAACGAACTACTTAACGACCCCGCCAAACTAGAGGCACTGGTCGAGCGGGTAGAAAACGCCGGGCAGCAGCGTAATCGCACCGTTGCGCAGGTGAATGCGCACCTGGAAAACCAGTATGAAAATCCGCTGCTGCAAACACCTGTCACCTGCGCACATCACGGGCAGCCCCTCGCGGCGGTGCTGACAGACCTTGCGCAGCAGAGTGGTCTGACACTTATTCTTGACGAGGCAGTCAAAGGAACGGTGCCGGTCTGCATTGCGCAACAAGAAAAACTGGCGACAGTACTGCGTAATCTTTTAGCGGGGCGTTCGCCAGCGCTTGCGCTTACTCTTGAGGGGCGCACGCTGCGTATTGCGCTGCGCACTACGCTCTGCGCCTACCTAAAAACCTTGCCGCACAATGGGTTGTCGTATCAAGAAAGAATTATTCATCTGCGACATCGCTGCGTGACCGAACAGCTGTTATTTCGCCTAGAACGCTGCTGGAAAGAGAGCGCACCGGCACATGCCAAAGATCTTTTTTTTCACGGTGATGAGCAGCAGCGCTGTATTGTGGTGCGCGGTGCGACTGATCACGTGACGGCGTTTGCGCAACTGGTACGTCAGCTTGATGCACCGCCACACCAGGTGCAGCTGCAGGCGCGAGTAGTGCTTGCCGATGAAACTTTTTTGCAGGGTGCCGGTATCGATTGGCAGCTGGGGTGTGATCTGCGTGCCGGCAGTGGGCGTGGTTTTAACCTTGCCGGTGTTGGTGATGTGGCGGGGCGCGCGCTGCCGTGGGCGCTGCATCTTTTTCCATCAGCAAACTTACTAAAGACCGTTGAGCTTCCCCTTGTTCTGGGCGGCAGCGACTTGGCGACCAAGCGGCTTAATATTATTTTAAATGCGGCCGAGCAGCGCAAAAAGGTTCGTACACTACTGCAGCCAACGCTGTTGGTTGAGGATGGCCAGCAGGCCGAGCTGCTTGACGGGCGGGTGGTGCCGGTGGAGTCGATGGTAGAAGAGGCGGTGGAAGGGCGTGTGCGTAATGTGCGTTCGGCGCAGTACAAAGAGGTGGGCATGCAGCTGCGCGTGCGGCCTACGGTCCATGATAGCGGCAACGTGGTGTATTTAGATATCGCAGTAGAAAACTCGCATGTGCTGCCGGACAGTGGCAACTATCCGAGCATTGCGACGACACGCACAAAAAATAAGGTGCGACTACGCAGTGGGCAGACGGCAGTGATTGGTGGTCTGGTAACGACGCGCACCGCCTACGATCGGCAGGCGGTGCCGTGGATTTCACAAGTACCCGTTGTTGGGTGGTTATTTCGTGGCTGGCGACGTGAGCAGCAGCGGTCGCAGTTGTTAGTGGTGATTACCGCAAAGGCTTTATGAGCACTTCCCAAATCCACGAGTATTGTCTTCCTAAGCCCGCTGTACTGTCTTCCCGAACTTGTTTCGGGATCTAATGCAAAATAACTACTAAGTACATATAAAGAGACGATGGCACATTAACTACAACGTGCCATCGTCTCAAAAGTATTATTTAAAGCATTTGTGCACTAGGCCCTGACATTCGTCAGGGTGACAGAGCTATGCTTTTATCAAGGTTATAGAGTTACGCGTTTACTCTAGCTCCAGGACCTTGCTGATGGTATACACATACCCGTTATCTGTTTTGTGTGGGCCATCAACGACGGTGGCTGCTTCTTCGTCATCAAGCAGGACTTTTTTACCGTCGATGGTAATGCTGCCGCCACCCATAGAGTTAATGCCTTCGCTTAGCGCGGCATTTAGCTGATCGGTGCCCGCCATGATGTCGTGATCAAGGGTATTTTTGTCAGCAATTACCACGTGCTGCATAAGCGCATCTTTGACGTCTTCAGTGCCTTGTTTGGGGTTTGCCTTCATCAGTTTGCCCACGGTTGATTTCATCTGTGCGTCGTTTGGCACCAAAACAA
>JASFWT010000086.1:0-4416 GCA_050049075.1 Candidatus Babelota bacterium
GCGCCAATGCTTGCGCCAGATTTTGCTGAAAGCAGAAAACTTTAAGTCATTGTACGCGGTGTGGGAATCTGTCAGTCGAAAAGATATTTCTAGTTCTGTCGTAATTAGCCCACAGTAGCTGTTGTTAAAATCACACAATGTGTCATAATTGCCCCTCGTTTTTTTCTTTTGGGGGATTTTCATGTATTTCAGTCAAAAGGCGCATACCGTGCCTGTTCTTTTTGGGTGTTTACTTGTTGTTTCATCGCTGCACTCGGTTACGGTCGGTGTGTGGCAAGATGCCAATCGTAACAATTCACATCCAACTATGCAGGATGCATATGTGGCGATAGAATGCCCAGATGGCCGCCATCTGTGGGGTGTTTATGATGGGCATGGCTACCATAATCTGCCAACGAGGGATGGTGGTACGATAGATACGGGCAAATATTGTGCAAACTTGGTTGCCGACGATATGGCTTTTTGTGTGCCACGTTTTGGCTGGGATGCAGCCCGTATTGCACAGCGATACGTAGAGCTTGATGACCAGTTAGCTACGGTGCCGCATCAGGCCGGGGTTCAGGGCGGTACCACCGCAACTACGGTATTGTTTGATGGCGTTGATATGATCGATATTATTCATGCCGGTGATTGTCGTGTGTTGCTGGGTGAGAGAGAGGTGACACATCAAATAACCACTGATCATAATTTGCAGGTTGCTGATGAAGTGGCACGTATTATTCATGCTCATGGGTGGACAGGACCACTGCCGAAAAAAAGCTCTCTTTCTCATTTGCGTATGATTGCCCAAATAAACGGCTGGACTACTAGTGCCCGTTTGCTGTGTGATGGTACGCCGGATTTAAATGTAACCCGTACTATTGGTGATCGGCGCCACGAAAATTCGGCAGTTGCGACACCGGTGCCCGACATCATCAAACTTCGTTTGGAGCCGCATGACACGTTTTTAGTTGTCGTCAGCGATGGTGTTACGGAGGTGCTTAGCAACAATAAAATCGCGTATATTGTACGTAATGTATTAGCAGCAGACACGATTCCTTCATCGGTTAAGAATCGTGCGCAGGTTGCCGCAAAAACAATTGTAGGTGTGGCACGATGTGGGTTGCCAGATGAAGGTATAGTGCGTTCACATGACAATCTGACCGCATTGGTGGTGTTGCTGAACAATGAAGCGGTAAAGCCACGATCAGGGTCATGTGGAACGGCCAGTAGTGTGTCGACGGGAGCGACAACTCCTGCGGCAACAGATAGTTCACCTGATCGCTCGCCGGTTGCCATGGTTCGGGTGGTGGGAGATGGTTTTGCAGCGACTGAATAATCTGTCACACTGTGACGCTTTATAAGAAAAAAGGGGGATGTTCCATGTTTTATAAAAATGCAGTATATCGCGCTGTTTTGGTTGTTTTTTTTCTTGGTATCGGTGGTCAAAGTATAGCGGGGCCAACAGGTGGTTCTGTTGGTGTGATGAGTAGGTCAGGAGCCACGCCTCCCGGTGGAGATTGTTCGCCACAGCATGCCGACAAGCAGTTAGAGGTCACTTGTTTTTTCAAGAAAGTTAACGACATTACGTACTTTGTTATTAAATGGGATAATCATAAAACTGGTGAACAAGGTGGTGTTGCAACACCTTACTTTTTACTACTTGCCGACATGAAGTGCGAGAACCTCCCGACTGTACTTCAAGAAAAAGAGCGATATCCTCTTTCGGTTCAAGAGGTACATGCAGCGATTCTTGATACCGAGTTTGCGAGCTCGTGGTGGTCGTTAGTGCCGCGGTGGGTGTTGAATCGTATCGGGCTTACGCCGGAGAAACTTGGTCTCTGGGAATAAGGTTTACAAAAAAAAAGCGCCTCGCATTATACGAGGCGCTTTTTTTGTGGACCCTCATGAGGGTGACACTGTGTGTAGTTATTAACTGGACCCTCGAGAGGGTGACCAGGGCTTACGCAGCGTAGACTTCAACGCGACGGTTTGCCGCAAGCTCTGCCAGTTGTTCGGCTTCGTCAGTAGCCGTTGTCCAGGTAAGTGGATCGTTGCTACCAGCAGCAGCTACTTGAATCATGTCTTCAGCGATACCAGCTTCGACTAAAGCGTCTTTTACGGTGTTTGCGCGTTTTTCGCACAGTGCCAGCGTTACGTCTTGGTCAGCAGCTTCCCCGCTCATATCGTCAGCGTAGCCTTGGATCAACAGCTTGTTGCCGGCTTCAACTGCTTCTTTTGCATGTTCGATGTTTGCAGCAAGTACTTGGCTTTGCTCTTCGCTCAGCTCAGCACTGTCTTTGTCAAAGGTAACCGCATCAAACGATGGTTGGTCCCAAGCCAGCAGTTCTGGTGCTTCTTGTTCAAGTTGTGCAAGCGCTGCTTCAAAATCAGCTTCGCTTAGGTTAGCCATCTCAAGTTCTGAGCCAGCTTCGTCTGCAAGGAGGCGAGCCAGGTCTTGAATAGCACGTGCTTCTGCCTCAGCGGCCTCCATCTCGCTCAGCTCTATGTTGTCTGCGTCTGAGTAAGCGTCTGTGCTTGATTCATCTTTTTGGCAACCTTGTACAAATGCAAGGCTTACAAACATAAGGCTATAAAAAAATCTTTTCATGACTCTTTTCCCTCTGTATACTTTATTGAAATCTACTATAAAAATAACTATCACACGGCAAGACGTTATCACACCGTTTCTCATATTCCTATAGATTGCATCTATTTTTCTCAAAAAGGTATGAAGGTTTATGAAGAAGGCCGCTCTTGTCGTGTTTTCTTATTAAAAAATTACCGCCTGAGGGGGCACCAATTTGAAAAAAATAGTGATAAGCAAGACGCCATGGCAGGTTCGCGGCGCACTCATCGATGATGGGCACCTGCAAGATGTCTATTTTGACACACACAGCACCGTTGATCTGGAGCGGTGTTTCTTTAAAGGAAAAGTCTCAAAAGTTCTTCCTGGACTGCAAACAACCTTCGTTGATATAGGTCAAGAAAAGGCAGGATTTCTTCACATTTCTGAGGTTGATCGCCTACTAGCTGCAGAGCGCATTGCCGAGTCGCAGCAAACCGAAGGTCGTGAGGCAAAAACCTACAACGTGCATACCGTTAAGAAGGTTATGAACATCAGCAAGGTGTTCTCCGAAGGCGAAGATGTCCTGGTACAGGTCATAAAAGAGCCGGTGTACGAAAAAGGGGCCAAGCTGACTACCTGTTTTACTTTGCCAGGTAAATTCATTGTTTTGATGCCAAACATCGAGCAAATCGGTGTGTCCAAAAAAATTGAAAACCGTGATGAGCGTAGTCGCCTGCGTGAAGTGTTAGACGAAAGTTTGCCTGACGGCATGGGCGCTATTGTTCGTACCACCGCGGAAAATCGCTCTGCTAACGACATAAAGAAAGATGTTTCGTTCCTTGTTTCTCTCTGGCAAGCCATTCAAAAGAAGTTCAAAACCGCCGAATCTGGCGAGTGTCTCTTTACCGATTTACCGCTCAGCCTGCGTGTTGTGCGTGAGCACCTCAGTGATGACATTAAAGAGGTGCTGATCGACGACGCTAAAGAATACAAGACGGTTTATACTTATGTACGCAATCTGATGCCCGATTTAGCCGATCGCATCATTCACTACACCAAGAAGCCGCCGCTATTTGAGCGCTACAAAATTGATCAGCAAATCGACACAGCGTTAAAACGAAAAGTATCCTTAAAATCAGGTGGAACGCTGATTGTTGAAAGTACCGAGGCGATGACGGTTATCGATGTGAACACCGGTCGTTTTGTCGGTAAAGACAATATGGAAGACACCATATTAAAGAACAATTTGGAAGCGGCTGAAGAGGTGGTGCGCCAGTTACGTCTGCGTAATATTGGTGGTCTGATTGTGATCGACTTTGTTGATATGGCGCAAGCGGCACATCGCCAAAAGCTTTCTACAACTCTCGAAAAGGCCCTGAAGGAAAAAGATAAGTTTCAATCGGTTACCTTAAAGGTTTCTGAATTTGGTATTGTACAGATGACGCGTAAACGATCGGGTAAAACGTTGGTGCAGCAACTGATGCGCGACTGTTCGCAGTGTAAATCACTGGGGCACGTGCCATCGCTGGCAACTATTAGCCATGAGTTATTTGAGCAATGCTTTGCCGAGGTAGAGAAGAAAAAGCTGAGCGGCACGCTGCTCTTTGTATTCTCTCCCGATGTGTTTCATTATGTGGTGCATAACGAGTATCAAGCTATTGTGGCAATCGAAGCAGAGCTGGGCTGCCGCATTATCCTGGAACTTGATGAGACGCTCACAGATGATTCGTTTCGCGTAGAAAAAGCCGATTAATTATTGTCATCCTTTCAAGGGTCCATAAGCCGCAACTCTCGCTTTTTGAGGGTCCAGACAAACAATGCTGGATGCTCCAGAGCATGACAGAGGAAAAATTCCTATGACCAAAAGC
>JASFWT010000088.1:0-4278 GCA_050049075.1 Candidatus Babelota bacterium
GTAAAGTGTTTGCTCATGGCGGGACAGTCTAGGTCAGAATTAAGTACTTGTCACGCCCCCTCTGTCGCGCAGTTGTTAGATGACACCCTTGTTTCTATTTGTTATCATGCCGACTTGAAAATAACCCCTTTAAAAGGCTTTATATGAACAATCAGATTTGGGTCCTTGCCAGGGTTCCGCGGCTCTTTCTTCTTCTCTCTTTTTTCATCAACAGTGTGCCACTACACGCTGCAGCAGATGTGCCAGCGCCTGGTGATCTTACTGCCACAGAGACAAAATCATTTAAGGCAGCCGGTATTGCTGCGGTTATAGCTTTTCTGGGCACCGTGGCCATGAACAAGGCTGATTACCATATTGCGCGGCGCATGCTGCAGCGCGCCAAGGAGCTTACGCGGCAGGGTGTGCCCTATCCCGAGATTAAAACAACCATCGTTACCGAATTTGCCGATACTACCTGGTGGCAAAAAGCAGGATGGTATGCCGTCGCTGCCGTGTGGGGTGTGTGTGTGTTGTGTGCCGGTTGGGCATCGTGGTCCATGATGCGACGAGGTGATGCGCGGCATGTCGCCGCTAAGAAACAAAAATTCGAGGCGCAGGTGAATACTGTCACTACTGTTAAACCACCCCGTTATTTTGAGACATGGATTCACCCTGAGGTGCGCACACATTTGGCTGGTGAGCAAACGGATGATCTTGACCGCAATGGAAGGTTATCGCTACTTGATGCAAGGATCAACTGCTTTGAACGGTTAGTTGATGGGGGGGTGCCTCGTGCTGAGGCAGCTGTTGTTCTCAGTGGTGGTGAACGGGTTACGAAGAGATCAACACAAAGATGTGTTTCGCGAATTAGTGCACAAGCTGGATCGGCGCAACGTGATGAGCGTAATGACCGCGTAACCAATCTATTACGAGAAGCTCGTAGCGCCTATGAAGACGCCGAAAGGCAGCAAGAGCAGTGGGATTCAGCACTCAAGTTTATCTATGGCCCTAATGTATTTGAGGCGCCATCTGCAGCCTCCTAGCATTTCTTTCACAACACACTCGCTACGACTTCTTTCCTTCTATAGACTAGCCTCCTTTCACCTGTCACTCTCGCTACGTCGAGAGTCCAGGGGTTTGTCTTACCTAATTATCTAGATTCTCGGCAAGCGAGACTGACAGACTCATTCTACGGAGGCTTCATGACACCAGTGCTATGGTATTCCCTCGGTATTTTTATTGGCCTTGCTGGCCTGTGGTACAGCAGCGAGCGAGTGGTGGGCGCCTCGCTGGTTCTCGCCAAACGCTTTTCTTTAAACACGCTGGTCATTGGCGCACTCTTTATGGCCCTAGTCACCGGCCTTCCTGAACTTCTTCTCAGTATTTTAAGTATCGCTAACGACGCGGCGCAGCTTTCTGTTGGTGACATCATGGGATCCAACTTTATTGATACGGTGGTGGTCATTGGTTTTTCTGCCCTCGTGGCCGGCACCATGAAGATTGGTACACAAAAACGAAGACATCTTCTGTTTCTGCTTGGCTTGGTAGCTGCCGCCATGGGCTTTCTCTTCTATCTTGAGACCATTCAACCAGTGATGGGCGTGATATTGATTGCTGCTTACATAGCGCTGGTGTTCTTTTTATGGCGCAGCCGTCATGCGCGTGCCGAGGCCACTGAGGCAATGGAGGTAGAGCATCTGGCTGAGGCGCAGCACGAAGATCATATTGTTTGGTATGGCTCAGCACACTTGGCTGCGCTTGCTGGTTTCACGCAGGTGGCGCTGTATTCCGGCAAAGAGTTGGCCGCGCTATACGAGCTGCCACTTGAATTTCTGGGTGCCACCGTTTTTGCATTAGCGACTTCGTTGCCAGAGTTTGTGATCTCGCTGCACTCGGCGCGTCGTAAAGCGTATGGCTTGTTGTTGGGAAACGCGCTGGGCGCCGCCCTGCAGCAGGGGTTCTTCACGATGGGGGTGTTAGCTATTTTTGCGCGCACGCCGATTCACTTGCATGAAGTGAGTGGTTTGATTTGGTACATGGCTGTCGGCTTTGCCATTCTTGGGATAAGCATATGGCAGCAGACTATCCACCGTGCGACCGGTGCTGCCATGGTTGGCCTCGGTATTCTCTTTTTTGTGCAGCAAGCGATTCAGCAGTTGGGATAAAAGACTAAGTAAGCCTGAGTTGGCATTTTTATTTTGACTTATGGGGGCTGCGTGAGCCACGGCTAGTGTAGCGTCAGTGAGTGCTGACAGGACTTCTATAGAGGCCTGGTGAGTCTTTCATGCTGCCTCTATGCTTTTTCATATGATCGCAGCTCTCAACATAGCTTGCTCCCAATAGAAGTAGTTCTTCATAGTCGTTCAATGCTGGCCTCATTACACCATCAACATATGTTGAGCGTACAGTCGACTTATTAAAGTCATAGGTGTAGAGAAGTGGGTAGAGTTTGGTGAATTTCTCTGCCGTAATTCTTTTTATTTTTATCTCATCAGCAAAAAGCTTGCTTGTAGGGTAGCTCGCGAGGGGGAAGTAAATGGTTGTCACACCATCGGATGAGTCAAGGGGAAGGATGAAAGGAAGTGCGCTTTCTTCTTTTTCTAACAGAGTAGTAATAGCATCGATGACATTTTCATTTGTTCTTTTGGCTTTAGTTGGTAGCGACGCAAAGTGGGTGACATCAGTTCTAAATATAGCGAACAAATGATTATCTTCGCCCTGAATAAAAGTTATGGGTGATTCTTCAGAGGTAAGGATGCTACTGCTGGTAACAAGAGAAAGGATCAAGAGTGTTGTCAGGCGGGTACCGGTACGCAGGCTGAGCATTAAAGGATTTTTTTATTGGGGCGTTTGCGGTGGGGCACACAGTATGCTACAGGTATTACCCTCTTTACAAGTGTTTTTATATGCGAAGACGCCTTGCTTGCGCAAGCATCTCTGTTAGGCAATTGCGCGGGGAGTCGACAATTGGTACCAGCCAGGTATTGTCTGCTCCAAAACTAATAAGCCTATTAAGATTCCAGACAATGCCCTCTATGTGGTGGATATACCACTGTGAAACCGTTGCGTTGCCAATACGATAATCTATGGCGTGATTCTCCCCCATCAATACATTAAGGCTCTTCTGGTGCCGATACATGTGAAGCAGGAGCTCACGATCAAGAAGCCAGCCTTCACCTGCCTCTGGGGCGAAACCGCCACTGGCTAACTTCTCCCAGCAGCCTTTTACCGGTAACACGGTAGCAAGAAGGTTTTCTGCCTCTGGCGTAAGCGCAGGAGGTTGTGGGCGAGTGGGTACACCTGTGCAGCAGCAGCTTGTTCTAAGTCGAGCCATACAGCTGGAAAGTCTATTGGTGCAAGAGGCAAGTCGCTTGGTACAGGAGCTTAAGCAAGCTTTTTTAGTGATTGGTTTTTTGACTTCTCCGGCTAGTTGTTGCAGGTATGTTTCAACGCAGTCAGCCATTTTGTTGTCGTCGGCGAGTAGCGTAGCTTGTGTTTCTGCATCATAGCCATCAATTGACTGGACAACGTATGCACGAACTCTCGCTTTTTCTGTGGGAGTTAAATTAAATGCAATTGCTACTCGGTGTGCGGCAACCAGCGTAACAGCAGCAAGGTTGCGCAGTACGCTTATAACAGTAGCGGTTCGATCATTCCAGTATGCTTGTTTTTTAGCAATTCTCTTACATACATAGTATTGTCTTGCAAATAAGATGCCTGAGGCGATAAAGCCGACGAGACGCCAGATGTCGCGGCCATCATCGTTATCGTTGTCGTCGTTATATGTTTCCAAAGCGCCAGCAATACCAGCAACCGTGCCAAGCGTGCCGGAGAGGTAGGTACAGGCAATTCGTCCCGCTTGCCTGCAGCAGGTTTCTTCGCGACGTGGTACGACTTGGTAATCCTCGGCACGTGCGATAGCCTCTCCTGAGGTTGTACGAATGATTGCGGTATCGTCGATATCTGTTCTGAGTTCAACTTTGTCATAGGCGCCTTGACTGATGCTTGTTCCTTGTACGTGAGTGGAGCCGATCGAGGTACTTGTTGCGGGAGGGCTTGCTGCAGCAAGGGCTTCTGCGACGGCTCTATCTATATCAGCTTGTGTGTAACGAGCTGATTGGGGTGCGCGAAGGGTAACAAGTGGTGCTGGAGCAGGTTGCCCACCGGTAGTGGCGGTATCTTTTGTCTCTGGTTTTGGCCGGGATGAACCGGCCTCAGGAAGAGCAAGAGGTGGCAGCGTACCTGGAGCATAGCGCCTTGTAGGGTGAACGGCTTGTAAAGTGGAAAGATTTTCTTCAT
>JASFWT010000087.1:0-4278 GCA_050049075.1 Candidatus Babelota bacterium
CCCCAACCAGTGATATCGATACCATTACACGCCGCCAAAATATTATTACCGCGCTGCGGACACGCCCCCATCTGACCTCCAAACTGCGCAAGCTGCTAGTCAAACTGGGCAAAGAACAGCATCACCAGATTGGCTTAACCGACGACAACCACCCTATTTATGATAAGGGATTATCGCCCTTCTTTTTAAAGCGTCCGGTGAGACAGCTGGCGAGCTTGATTGAAGGTAAATCATTTTCTAATCCAGATACCAAAAAAGGAACCGATCGCTTCATCAAGGTACTGGATGATGTATGGAAGATTGGGGGCCCCATTACGTTTATTGGTGGTGTCGCAAAGTTGATTGCCAATCGGCATAAGTTGCGTGACCGCTCGGTCATAATGGAAATAGGTGGACCTGGATTTTGGTATGGTGGTGGCGGTTTCGAAGTACCCATTTCCGTAAAAGGCATCCTTCCCAAGAAACTTCGCCCATACGCAGGCATTATTATCGCGCTTGCCAGCGCCTGGCTTTTGTGGCAAGCAAAAAATATTGGGTGGAGCATTCGTGATCGCCTACGTGTCTTTAACTATCTGCATAGCCAGCTGCTGCCACTCAAAGCGCTGTTTAAAAGTATGCGGTCATGCCGCCAGCTGGCACGAATGCTGCCTGAGCTGCAAGACCTTGCTGACGAAATAGATTTTAAAACAACCACAAAAAACAAAGAGCTCGATGAGCTACACGCCATCATTCACGGCCCCGCTTTCCGTCAAACACGTAATACAAAACGTGACTTCCTATTGCGCCATCTCGCGGGCGGTGACGTTATTCATGCAATTCCTCTACTGCGTCGCGCACGCACCGACCTCTTTAAAGGCTGCGCACTAATTGGTGCACTGGATGCCTACCTCTCTATCGCCACGCTGCTTAACGAACATCAGGATGGTGTACAAACGTATTCAATGGCACGTTTTATGAATCGCAGCACACCCTACCTGTCGCTGCAGAACCTGTGGCATCCTTCCGTAAAAGATTCGGTGCTGAACAACCTGACGCTTGGTGGCAGTGGCATGCCGCAGAACGCGGTCATCACCGGTTTATTTGAAAGTGGTAAGTCAACTCTGCTGCAAGCAGTAACCATAAATGTGCTGCTGGCACAGACACTGGGGATCGCTGCCGCACAAGATATGGTACTAACGCCGTTTGCGAGCATTAATATGTATGCCAACATTAAAGATGATATTGCTAGTGGGCGCTCATTGTTCAAAACAGAGCTCTACCGTGCGGTGCAACTACTTGAATATATTAAACAACTACCCATGGGTGCCTTTAGCTTTACCGCTGGCGACTCTACCTTTACCGGTACCGAGGCTGGCGCCGGACAAGCGGCGGCATACGCGGTAGCAAAATATCTTGGCACGCTGCCAAACAGCATTGGTCTACACGCAACCAACTTTCTTTCTATGTCCGAGCTGGGTGCTGAAGATCCCGAGACCTTTGCCACCTACTATCTCCCCACAACATTCGACGGGAACAGCGCGGGGCACACCTATGAGCTGCAACCTGGCAGTGAAAAGCCGCATCAATCATTGGCTATCTTCTATGAAGAGAACTTCCCTGCTGACATGATTGCCCGGATGGAAGCGGTGCTGGCGCATCCACAAGATTATCCAACCGCCGCACAGGGGATGAACACATGATACGCACCACCTACCACTCACTCATTCTTGTTGCCGTAACGCTGTGTAGCTCGCTACACGCCACCGGGAAAACCTTTCAGCCAACACCGTATGAGACGCTGGCAACACACCTACTACCAAATACCAGCCCTCTTAAAGAAGACGGCAGTATTATTAGTGATTTTGATGCGCACAAAACGGCTCTGCACATTCTACACACCGCTCACCTGCAGCAAGGGAACAAGCAAGAAGAGGTGGTTGATGAAACGACAGCGCAAGATTTGAACCTCTTCTTCTACAGCCCGCATCACCCCACACACACGATGTTGCATGCCCTAAAGCGTACGCAGACAACACTGGGCACCTGCCAGTTGGGCAAGCTGCTGCTTACCCCGCAAACAAACCATGATGAACTGGTAAAGCGCCAACGTATCATTCGCCTGCTGGTCGAGAATAAAGAACTACGCGAATCGCTGCGCGACATGCTGAGCATGTTTAAGGATTATGAGCATCAACTGCTCTCACTTTGGAACCCCAATGATCCTATCTACGGAACCAACATCAGTGAGATGTTCTATGGCGGCGACATTCGCACCATTCGCAGGAGCGCTTCGTTTGACGCCTCATCCTACATGCATACCGCAGGTGCAATTAGCGGCCCACTGGTTACCCTTTTTATTCTTGATGTTGCGATTAAGGCGCTTACCAAACAGGGATCTTCACCAAGTAAATCGGCAAAAATAGCAAATGCACTGAAGTGGCTCTTTACCGCCTACGGTTGGTACGGCAGCGTCGCGGAAGTTTTGACCATTCATAAAGTACGTGCAGAGCTGCTGGAAAATATTCGTACCCGTTTTATGGGGTTGCGTAGCCTGCGTGATTTGATTACCGACCTCTCTGAGTGGAGCTCAGAGAACCGTGTCTTTGCACAGCAAGTGAGCGGCATGAAGTACATTCATGACTTTACGGCGCGTCGGTATAGCCAAGCAAACCGCTTTCTTCAAAACCTTTCCAACAAAGCTTTTGACAAAAAAACCAGTACGCCGGGACGCGTCGGCCCCGTGCTGGCAGCGCTACCACAATTCTTGGCGCTCAAAGATGACTTCTGTAGCGCATTGCATACCATCGCTCAACTTGACGCCTACCTTTCTATTGCCACGCTGTATAACGAGTTCAAGAAAACACCACGCGGTTACTGCTTTGCTCAGTTTGATAACGAAAGCGAGACGCCGCGGTTCTCATACAACAACTTTTGGCACCCTTCCCTGCCGGCAGAGCAAGCCGTACCAAACACCCTCTCTTTAGGAAACAACGGACAATCACGCAACGTGATTCTGACCGGACCAAACGCCGCCGGTAAATCCACTATCTCGAAAGCAATTGTACTGACCGCCCTGCTAGCGCAGACCTTTACCATTGCGCCAGCCGACTCTCTTGAACTGACACCATTTAGTCAGATCAACACCTACCTGAATGTGGTGCAGGACCTGGGAGAGCGAGGCGCGCACCGTGCAGAAGTACAACGCTCTAAAGAAATCATCGATAAGGTACATAGTCTGCCATCGCACAAGTTTGCGCTGACCATTATCGACGAGATGTATCGCAACACCAACCCTCATACCGGTGCTGCCGGTTCGTTTGGCGTCGCCGAGGGTCTTGGCAAGCTACCAAACTCTTTACTGATCTTGGCAACCCACTACAGCCGCCTGACCGCACTGGAGAAACATACCAGTGAAGGATTTAAAAACTACAAAGTTGAAGCCAACAAGCGTGATCAGGGCGGCTTTGACTATCCCTATCAGATCGTACCGGGCGCTAATGAAACCGTTATTGTGTTTGATATGATGGCCGACGAAGGCTTTAATGACGACATTCTGACCTTTGCCTGCGAGAAGCTGGAAGATCTGCAAGCTCGCGATAAAGGGGGAGTAAGTCGCACCCTACATAACGCAAAGGATCTGGTCGATTCTTATATCAACGACCTGCGCGAGCGTATCGAGCGCAAGAAGCGCGGCCTCGAATAAAGAAGCGCAGCAAAGCTGCGCGCTTCACAATTCCCTCAAGTACCCCGTTTGCTTTTTTCATAAATAGGCGTAATCTAATTTTTACGAAGAACAAGTGGCACCACGAAACGGCGATAAAAAACTAACGCTACGCGACCACTTGGCTCATACGAGCCGTAAGGCTTTTGACATTATTGCAAAGGTCATTGACCTTTAACCCCCACCCCCAGAGATATTTGTATATCATCTTTTAGAATTAGAAGAAAAGAGAGATGAAGATGAATACTAAGATACTGGCTGTGGGGCTGGTAATCTTATTAATAAGTGGGACAGTTAAGGCCGCAGGTATCGGTGTTGCACCCAAAAAGCCCCTTCCATCAATTCGCGTAAGAAGGGGGTAAGCGAAAGGGACCGCAATGTTGAAAATTGCAGTACTTCAGGTTTGCAAAACAGAAATGCAAAACCACTTTTTCGAAGGACTACGAGCTCTGGCCAGTTCAATAGTGAAGTGCACCACTAGCATGTCTGAGTGGGGATAAAAAAAAGAGTCATGTAATGTTAGTCTCCAGGGGCCTAAAAAATCCCAAAAAGAGGAGGCTAAATGCCACAAGGCTATC
>JASFWT010000003.1:0-13673 GCA_050049075.1 Candidatus Babelota bacterium
GGAAAGTATGGCCTCCTTCTTTGAAGGGATCATTTTTAAAGAGTCTGTTGATGGTAATTTGACTCCATATGATAAACCTCATTTTGACAGACTATTCGCAGGAATAAGCACAGCGCGCCGTTTGCTGCGCCTTGCGTATCTTCGCTCTCTGCACGGGCACCATGCAACGAGGCTAACTAAGTTAAGTTACTTGTTGCTTCTTTCAGCTATTGTTAGTTCATGGTCATCACTACGCCCAAGAAATGTACTACATGATAAATGTCGTAAGCTGCCCGGGCGACACGTTGTACCGAAAGCAGAAGTGGCATCACTTGTGGCGGATGGAGTAATTTTGCCTATTGCTTCTTTTGAGAACGACAAATGGCTGCCGACATGGCGTAGCATTCCAGGAGTCACCTTCCAAAAGGCAGCGACAATTTTTAAAGATCGCCTTTGTGTTAAAGGGTGCGGTACAAAAGCGTCAACAGTATTTGTTAATCGATCTAATCAGATTAATGAACGAAAGGCATATACGTTGTGTCATGGGTGCGCACTTTTACAACGTCCTCACGGAATGGCGATTTATGTTGTGCCACGCTCGTATGAGCAAACCCAAGATGAGCTTTTAGGTTCCGGTACTCGCGCTTGTTTGATGGGGATTAAGCGTACTCAAGGAGGTGAGGTCGACATAAGGAGTCTTTTTATTAGTGAGAGTATTCGGCTTGGTCGTCAGATTAGTGATCTAGAGATAAAAAAAGAGCACCGAGAGGATGCTCTTAGCCAGTTCAAAGAATGCAGTAGAGTGTTAGATGAATTGGTTTCTGAGAGGCGTGAATTAAGTGATAGGGTGGCGTGGTGTGAAAGTGTAGACGCAAAGAGACGTCTCATGAGGGAATTAAATATCGCTAATTCTCGCGATGGGGCTGTTCTTTGTGAGCGCCTTAATACGCATGAACGCCACCTCAAGGAACTTCAAGAGAGGTTAGGTCAGATAGATCAGGTGAAGGATAAGCTGTTAAGCAAAATGGACCGTCTCGCCAAAGATCTCAGTAAAGATGGCCGTGGTGAGTCTGACTTAAAGAGGTGGTATGCTTCGACAGTACTCTTGATGGAAAAAGACATCATGTCTTTTTATAAGCAAATCGATGGAAAAGAGAAAAGAAAAGCTCAGCTTGATACTTGGCTTGAAGGCACTCGCAATACTTTGCAGCAACCACTAAATACTGTTTCACTCAATCCTCATTCAGCGACTAGTGCAACAGAGCAGCAACCTGCTCTAAATCTTAAGCCATTGATTAATTTTACGCCTTTGCGAACAGGAGAGGGCCAAGAAGAGCCAAGCAAGGCAGACCAGGGGCTGAATATCTTCAAGCATATTGCGAAGCAGGGTGATTCTTCCCTCGCACGTTATATTGCACGTTTTGTCGGCGAGGCGAAAAAAGAAGGTACCTGATCAAAGAAGAACATGCCCACCCCTTTATTTGCTTTCATACTAGCACTTCTGCTACCATGAAAAAATAAATACTATTTTTGAGGAAATTCAATGAATCGTCTTCGCGTACTTGTCTGTTATCTTTTCTTATTTTTCTTTCTTCCGACTACTCCTCTGCAGTCGGCCAGTGGCACACGCGTGGCGCAAATAGTACGTGCGTGTAACGCTGCACTGCTGTGGCGCGCAGAGAGTGCAGCGCTGCGTAAGCAGCAAGAGCTTGCGCATGAAAATGGAGAAATTGATTTGATGTGCAAGGATGGCACGCTGACCGAACGAGAAGCAGATGCTATGCGCGCTGAAAAAAAGAAAGAGTATGCGAGTGCACTTGCCCCGCTGCGTTGGGCGCACGGACGAAATGCTTCCCTGATAGCCTTTGAAGAGGGAGTGATGCTATACAATAACCGCATAGAAAAGGGTACTGTTGCCGGTGGCGCACTGCTGGGCGCCGGCGTGATTGATGAACAGCGTATCGGTGCATGGCGTAAGACGCGCATGCTACTGCTCGCCGCTGAGCTGCTGTTGGGCGCGCTGCAGGGGCGCACAATGCTTGGGCGAGATGCAAATGGCATGGCAGCACAAAATCGTCGTATTAGTGCATTCGCGATACTTAGACGAGCGGTGCGCTTGCTGCATCACTATCTTGTCGCAGGAAAAGTTTCTAATCGAGTATGCTTGTCATACATTGCGCAGGTTGCCAGTATCGTCGCCGCTTTTACCGGCGGTGATAGGCAGCAGGCAGAGCAGTTACGACGTTGGCAATATGAAGAGCGTGTTGCTCGTACGAGGCGTAATGCTTGTGTTTCTGTCAATCCTGAGCCTCAAGAAGCATTAAGTAACGAGAGGATTGCTCAACTTCTTTCAGGGCAAGATCAATGTCCTGTTTGTTTGGAGTATTTTAGGAAAGAGTACATAGATAAAGATGGTGAAGATAAGACCTTCTCTAGTGATGACTGGGTGGGTGCGAGCAGAGAGCTTGCGTACACCAGGCGTTGTGGACATGTTTCTTGTCTTGACTGTATAAAAAAGAGTTTGGTTTCTAAGAGGAGATGTCTTACGTGCCAACAGGGCGTGCCATTAGGAAATGATGGTCTCGGTACTTTAACTGACGAACAGAAAGCTTTATTGAAGCGCTATGATGCAAGAGAAAGATGTCGCGGGTAGCGACTCTACACATTAAACCGCACATGAATCACATCACCGTCGGCGATGACATACTCTTTGCCTTCAGTACGCATCTTGCCACTTTGCTTCAGCGCCGCTTCGGTGCCAACTTCAAATAAATCATCACAGTGATAGGTTTCAGAACAGATAAAGCCACGCTCCAGATCGGAGTGAATGGTGCCGGCTGCTTGTGGCGCTTTGGTGCCCGCCTTGATTGACCACGCATGTGCCTCTTTTGGGCCACAGGTGTAAAAGCTAATCAGCCCCAGGTTGGCATAGGTTTTTGCAATGATGGTGTTTAAGCCGGTTTGCGTGATCTCGAGATCGTCCATCATTTCTTGCGCGTCCGCGTCATCCATTTGCGCTAGCTCCGCTTCGATTTTTGCCGATACCGGAATCACGCGCTGCGCACCAAACTTAGCAACCAATGCTTTGTAGTGATCATTGTTTTCGTATGCGTTGCCGCTGAACTCATCTTCGGAAACGTTGGCGACGATCAAAAAGTTTTTGGCAGTCAGTAGCTGCACGTTTTTGTTGCCGCTTTCAAGCATTGCGGTGCGAACACCATCGACATCACCGTTTTCCAGTAGTGGCTGAAGGCGCAGCAGCAGCTGATGCTCGGCAGTGGCGTCCTTCAGCTCTTGCGCGGTGCCGCTGTGTTTGATTTTTTTGAGCACGCTCTCCATTTTGGTGAGGCGCTTTTCTAATGACTCAAGGTCTTTTAAGCATAGCTCGGCCATGATGATTTCAAAGTCTTCCAGGGGGTTAACACGTTCATGCACGTGAGTAATATCAGGATCGTCAAAACAGCGTAGGACGTGCAGGATCAGATCAACGCCCATGACGTTGCTGAGGAATTGGTTGCCCAGGCCTTCACCTTCGGCGGCGCCTTTAACCAGGCCGGCAATATCAACAAACTGCATGGTAGCCGGAATGATTTTTTGTGAGTCAAAAATAGTGGCAAGCTTTTCAAGGCGGGCGTCGGGTACGTTGGTGATAGCAGTGTGTGGATCGATAGTGCAGAACGGATAGTTTTCTGACGGAATGCTCGACTTGGTTAGCGCGTTGAATAATGTTGATTTTCCGACGTTTGGAAGGCCAACCAGGCCAGCGTACAATGCCATGACAGAATCCTTTAAGCTGCGTATACTACTGCAAGTTTGTGCAAAGCGCGTAGTGTAGCATGCTTTTGTACCACCGTCATTCTCCAGGAGCTTGTTATGAAAATAGTTCGTCGTCTTTGTCTTCTCTTTCTTGTTTCTCCTTCTTTTGTGTGTGCTATGGGTAGCCAGGGTTCGGTGGAGGGTGTCGCCATTGCCAGTCAAGGAAGTGATCCCGCAACGCAGCCGTATGCCGTGTCGCCAGCAACTGTTTCCTATTCGCCCGAGCCGTTAGAGCGCCTCGCCGCATGGCGGGATAGCGATACAGGGTGGGCTCCGGTTGCGGGACGCATTGATGCCCTTGGTGAGTGGTTGCACGTATGGTCCATGTTAGTTGCGGTGCTACAAAGCCACATAGGTTCTTTGCATTCGCTGCGTAGCGACCGCTTGTTAGGCGCCGCCGATCCGACAGGCGATATTGACGATATTCTTGTACGACGCGGTACCAGTTCTTGTGGTGCGCGCTGCTGAGAATGTTCGTCGTGAAGAGGCCGCGCCACCCTCTTTGCCCGCCTCGCTAGATCCCAGCTTTTTGCCTGATGGTGATGGCCCTGCAGAGGTGCTTGCAATGTGCCAGCAGATAGCGCATCAGAGTTGGCAAGGGCTGCCGGCGGCAGAGTGGAGTGCGGTGGTGGATACGTTGCGTAGGGCATTGGCAGCAGACCGACGCAAGTAGCCTTTTTCTTTGGATACGCCTATACTGCTGCCTTCGTTTCTGGGACATTACTTCACCTTCTACTATCACTGCTATGACACAAAACTCTTCTCCCGTTGCTGTCTTTTTCAAAACCTATGGCTGCCAAGCAAACGTTGCTGACTCGGCTGGGCTTGCCACCTATCTTGAAGGTCTGGGATGCGTCATGGCAGAGACGGCCGAAGCGGCCGATCTGATTATGATCAACACCTGTGCTATTCGTGAAAAGGCGGAACAAAAACTGTATTCCTACATTGGTGAGCTTGCACCGCTTAAAGAAGGGCGGCCGTATCTGCGTATCGGTATCATGGGATGCGTTGCAAGCTACCGCAAAAAAGAGATGTTAAAGCGCTTTGATCATGTATCTTTTGTCTCCGGTGCCCGTGATGAACAAAATACCTTTCTCGCTTACATGGCCGACGTTATCGTACAGCTGCAAACCGCAAAGCAATTATTTGTTACCGATGGCATCATGCGTAGTGCGGGGCAAGACCGCCAGATTCCCAAAGTAGTTGCTGCCAAGCGACTGCTGATTCCCAAGCATTTGCCCGAGGCAACCACCAAGGCGGCGCTGGGTGGTACTATCGAACGTCCCAAAGAAGCCAAGAAAGCATTCATCAACATTACTACCGGCTGCAATAACTACTGTACCTATTGTATCGTGCCGTTTACGCGTGGTCGTGAGATTAGTTATCCCATCGAAGAACTAGTGATGCGTGTTGAGCACGAAGTGGCTGCAGGCGCAAGAGAGGTCACGCTGATTGGACAAAATGTGAACTCCTACACCTGTCCCGAGACCGGTAAACGATTTGCAGCGTTGTTGGAAGCAGTCGCCCAGGTGCCGGGCGAGTTCTGGGTGCGTTACATCAGCCCGCACCCCAAAGACATGACGAACGACGTGCTAGAGGCAATGGCCAAGTACCCCGACAAGCTGTGTGACTGGTGTCACTTTCCGCTGCAAGCCGGTTCGACACGCGTACTGGATCTGATGAATCGAACTTATACCAAAGAAGAGTACCTGGCACAGGTCGATAATATTCGCCGCATTTTGCCAACCGCTACCATTACTACCGACATTATCGTTGGCTTTCCTGGTGAGACGCACGAAGAGTATTTGGAGACGCGTGAGGTGATGGAGCTGGTGCGTTTTGATCTTATTTTCTCCTTTATCTACTCGCGACGTAAGTACACCAAAGCGTATGGCATGGGTGATCCCTGTCCAATGGAAGAGAAGCAGGCGCGCCTTGAAGGATTGCAAAAGCGGCATCGCGAGATTGGCAGCGAACAAAATCAAAAGCATATTGGCTCGATACGGCGGGTATTAGTTGAAAAACGTGGTGCAGGTGATAAACTGCTCGCTCGCACCTCGGGAAATCACCGTGTCTTTTTTGACGGTCCCGATTTTTTGGTGGGCACCTTTACCTACGTCACCATTACCGACGCAGGCGTATCGGAGTTACGCGGCACTCATGCAGCGAATCATCAGCCCCATCAAGACCAAGTGTCAGAAAAACAGAAGGCGGCATAGCCAAGTGGTAAGGCAGTGGCCTGCAAAGCCGTGATCCCCGGTTCGAATCCGGGTGCCGCCTCCAAGTTTTTACACACTTCATCCGTGCCGGGATGGCGAAATTGGTAGACGCAAGGGACTTAAAATCCCTCGGACGTAAGTCTGTGCCGGTTCGAGTCCGGCTCTCGGCACCACTTTTCCTGACTACTGGAAAGAATCATTACCCTTTTCTGAATCTCGCTCTGTTATATTTCAGATTCATGTTTTTGAATGCTTGACTTTCCCCCACCAATGCTGGATTCTCGGCGTCGCCTCTTATTTTTGTGTTGTTGTTGTCTTTTGTGTTTGTGTTACAGAACCAAGTAATCAAGATTTAGTCAGTAAGGCTAAGGAGATGCTATGAGTATGAATAAAGCTGCGCTCATCGAGCAGATAGCAAAGGACACAAGGATGCCAAAGTCGGCGTGCAAGAGCATGCTGGAATCCTTCATGGGCTGTGTTGAGGCGAGCCTGCGTAACGGAAAATCAGTCGTACTGACTGGCTTTGGTACCTTTAAAGTCATGAACCGCAAAGAACGTATGGGTATCAACCCTTCAACTGGCAAGCAAATGAAAATTGCTTCCAAGCGCGTTCCTAAGTTCAGCGCCGGCAAGAAGTTGAAAGACCTTGTGGGCTAAGGACACGCTCCAAAGACAATGGAACAGGCGCTCATTCGTGAGCGCCTGTTCCATTTGTACCCACGTCATACTCTTGAGCATCTATTCAATTAAACGTATCAGCACCAAGGGTGCTGAGGGGCCGTTCTACCAGGCACTTCCTGCGCAGGCTTCGAAAGTAGAGGTAGCAACGGCAGATAGCTGCGTTGGGAATTATTTTTAGGGAATCAGTTAATACCCCTTTCGACCATGACGACTGTAGAGAGCGAGGGGAGTAGGCCTGTTTCTTGCGAATCTACTAAAAACTATTTTTTCTCTTTTATCCCTCTTTATACTTAAAAAGTAGAGTAAAACCGTTACCACTACTTGGGGGAACACATTATGCCAGAACAAACAGGCTTGCCAGCAGTGGCGTCACAAGCAGCAGAGACTGCGACAAATACCGCATCAGGAATGATTGAACGTGCAAAGGGCGCGTGGTATTCATTTAACTTTGAAAAGTGGAGCAACGACATGGGTGGCTCATCGGCGACCTGGTTGCGTGCCGGTGTCTGGTTTAGTACCGGTTTTGCCGTAGGGTACCTCTTTCGTAAGTATTTTACCTTTCTGGTATGCGCCGTTATTAGTGCGATTATCATGGTCAAATGGCTTGAATACCAACATGTTCTGACCATTGAATGGACCTCGTTTAAAGCAATGATTGGTGTTGATGCAGCAGCAGACATTAATCAAAATATTAGTGCAGTATTTGACTGGATCAAGGCAAATATACTGATGTTCATCGCGGTTGTAGGTGGCTTTTTACTGGGATATCGCCTGGGCTAATTATCATTACGTATGAGTGATGACCGCACGCGTGGTCACCACACGTTGCTATTTACGGGGCAGCAGAGCAACGAAGAAACTGTTTCTCGGCTGTTACAGTCATTGATAGAGGCGGCGCATGCCACCGGTGCATCTGATATTCATGTGCAGCCATTGCGCACACATGTGGTGGTGCGATTGCGCTGCGATGGCATGTTGCAGCAGTATACCATGCTGTCAGCGCAGCAGGCGGCAACGCTTGTGGCGCATTGCAAAGTGCTGGCCGGGCTTGATAGCTGTTTAGTGAGTGTGCCACAAGATGGCACTATTCAAGTGACCGCGCAGCGTACCGTCTATGATGCGCGACTCTCTTCCTTTCCGACATTATATGGTGAAAAGTTGGTGCTGCGCTTGCTGGCGCAGGTGCCATGTAACAGTATGCTTACCAGTCTTGGACTGCCAGCTTCGACAGTTACCGCGCTGCAGCGCATTGCGCAGCGCCAACAAGGATTCTTTTTAGTGACCGGGCCGACCGGCTCCGGTAAAACCACTACGTTATATGCCATGCTGCATGAGGTTGATGCAGAGCAGCGCAACATCATTACCCTTGAAGATCCCATTGAGTATCGCGTGCCGCTGGTGACGCACAGCCAAATCAACGAAGCCAGTGGCTTTACGTTTGCACGTGCCATGCGTGCGGTGTTGCGCCAAGATCCCGACGTGGCACTGATTGGTGAGATTCGCGATGAGCAAACGGCACGCACCGCCCTTGAGGCAGCACTGACTGGTCACCTGGTTCTTAGTTCGTTGCATACCACCCGTGCGCACGCGGCGCCACTGCGTTTGCAGCGCATGGGTATAGAACCGGCCATGATCGCCAGCTCGCTTACCGGGGTGCTTGCACAGCGCCTGGTGCCCCTCGTGTGTACAAAATGTGCCGACAGGCGAAATTTGACCCCTGAAGAGCAGGCGTGGTGCCTCGAGCAGGGCGTTGAAATAGATTCAACAACTGTTGTGGTTGGTTGTGTTGAGTGTCAGCGGAGTGGGTACGCCGGCAGAACAGTGGTGAGCGAGCTGCTGTTGGGGGGTGCCATGACGCTAGGGGAGAGCGAGTCACTTTTGCAGGATGGGCTGCGGCTGGTTGGTGAGGGGCGCGTGGCGATCGAAAGTATCATGGCACTCTAAATTAGGGAAGCAAATTTCTTTGTGCGCCTTACCAGAGGATCGCTAGCCTGTCGTCCCGCACTTGATCCGGGATCCAGAGATTTGCATTTTATCAGTTCCCCGGGCCTGCGCTGTCACGATACGCGTACAGCGCAGGCCTGGGGGTGTCGCGATACCGCTTTCAGATGGCAGTGTATGGCGACGCATATCATATTTATCGAAGGGGATGCTGTGGCATCATCAGCGTATGTATATATCTTAGCTAATAGATGCAGGGGAGCCCTTTATATTGGAGTTACGACTAATTTGATTCGTCGCATATATGATCATCGTACAGATCCACATGGCTTTGTACGGTGTTATGGTTTGTATAATCTCGTTTATTACACTGGATTTCGCCAAAAGTGGTACGGAATAGATCGTGAAAAATCTATGAAGAAATGGAAGCGCGTAATGAAGATTGAGCTCATAGAACAGATGAATCCTGAGTGGAAAGATCTTGCTGCAGATTGGGAATATGTTTCCAGTGACGGAGAGCGAATACAACTTAGTAATATTCCTCGAAAGAAGGGGAGCCGAGTTGCACGACATTGTTACTGTTACGCATACCGTTCAAAAAAGTGATTTTTCAGAAGGCACTTTTTAGGCGTTATCCAGGGTTCGAGCCGAAGGCCAAAGCCCCGGGAGCTGGATAAGAAATGCTCGCGCAGCGAGCTCCTTATTAAGAGCGAGAGGAATCTCCGTTGACTAGCATGGGGTAGTGGTGTACGGCATAGTCGGTAATAAGAAATTCCTCTCTTCTTTTTCAGTATGGATTATCTTAAGGGGTAAAAGCAAATATTTCTTAAAGTAGTTATTGTGCAACTACATGCCGCCGCCCATCATACCACCCATTGCCTGCATCATTGCAGCTGGATTTATATCGCCATCACTGCCCATCATCTGTCCCATGGCAGAGCCCTTCATCTTGTCCATCAGGCGATCCATGCCCATATCTTTCATGGTGCGAGAACCGGCATCTTCCACCGCCTTGCCAAGCTTGCTGATGCCGTGCTTCATGGTGCCTTCTGTTAGGTGCTTGGTGAAGCTATAGATTGGCTTGATGCCGCCAGCGAAGACGCCGCCAGTAGTGTTATGGAACTTGCCGGTCAACATATGGTAGTTATGGCTACCCATAAGAGTAGCACCCATGCCGGTGATACCTTCGGTCAGCGGTTTAAAGAGCCTACCAAGAACGGTTTGCACACCGGTTGCTACCATGTGGGCGATGCTTTTACGAGCAAAGATTTTGGCTAGCTCTTCTGCGCCTACTTCGCTAAAGGTTTGCTTGCCTTCATCCAGCTCCATCAAAATCTCACCAATACCAAATTTTCTGTAGAGGTTGATGATCATGGTCAGGCCACTGTGTACGCCCATCAGCTTGCTACCCCAACGCTCACGCAGCGCTTCAAAGGCTGTCGTAATATCGCCACGGTCACCAAAGAGAGCGTTATGGTGTCGATTTTTTTCTTTGCGAATGCGTTTAATCTCGCGAATCACCTCGTCCACCGTACCCAGTTTGTGCAGTCTTCTTACTGTATTAGGATCGTTGATACGTGCTTCCAGTAAAGCATTGGCAATACGCTGTTCCTCAAATGGCGTAAATGGTGAACCAAGTTTTTTGTGTACAAACCTCCCCAGCAGGTACTTCATACCATGTTCCATCAGGTCTGGATCACCAGAGACACCCAGCGAGCTCAGTGCCATGCTCACTTTAACCAGGCAGGTATTTAATGTGGTACCAAATTGGTAATACTTACCGCGGAAGCTCGTGGTATTGCGGAACTCCTTGACTAGTGCGATCAGATCAATAATGGCATCAAGGCCATGGAAGGTGGCGTCAAAGAACTCTTCGATGACATGGAACTGTTGTGCTGCTTTTTGCATGCCATGTTGTCCGTTGAAGCCCAATTTTTCCTTGAGTGAGTTAGGCATAAACTTCATTGCCAGCTGCGGCATAATCAGACGACGCATGTACTGTGGGTAGCTGAGCAAGCCGCTTTGTCCTTGCAGTGGTGGCAGAATAAAGTCGCGGAACATATCGATAACGCGTTCGGTTGCCCAGACAACCTTGCGTTCCATCACCGGTGAAAGTGCGGTACCTCTAAATGTTACAGGGGTAGTGCTGTTAGCAGGGCGTGCATGAATAGCATTTACGACGCGTTCTATATCGGCCATATCAGATTCAAATTGGCTTGCTGGGGAGCCAGTGAGAGAGTCGTCACTCTTGCCAATCAGGTCGGTTATCTTCAGACGCTTGTTTGTCTGGCGTGCAATGCCCAGAATGGCATGAGCGGTAAAGCTTTGGTTGTCACGCATGCCATCGGCAAATTCAAGGCCCAGCTCTTTGAGCTCATGGGTCCAGCGATCATCGCTCATTGCGGTCAGTTTACCTGGTTGTGATACGCTTTGTATTTGAGCAATCAGTGGTTGGTACACTTTGTGCATAAAGGTGCGAATGCCTTTCTCAAGCTTGGCCATTGCCTCTACTTTACCTGCTTCTGACTTGCGATACAGTTGACGAACCTCCTCAAGATCAAATGGCAGGCGGTGCTGCACAAAGTTTTGTGGATGCTCGATGAGTGGACGCATCTTTTCTGCAAGACCAGTGGCACTTAACAGGTTTTCTGTGTGATTAATCTTGGTATGCATGTACAGCAGGTAGTGGGCATATGATACCTTCCACTCGGGAATATGCAGATGATTCATCAACAGTGGGCGTATGAAGAGGCGCTCTACGCTGTGCAGCAGGGTGCGGTTGACGCGCATCATGCCTGCCTCAATAATTGCACGGAGCAGGTTGTGCCGATTGTGCAGCATTTCGTACCAGCGATTAGGGCCACGTTCCTGGTAGGTTGCTTTTGGCATTTTACCTTGTTGCACTGCCTGGAAGCCGGCAAATGCGGTCATGCCGGCACCCATCATACCTTCGGGACTCAGCGTGCGGTCAAGGTCAAGAATATTACGTGTGCGCATCACCATTTTAGGTAAAGGGTCACCGGTCTGTGGATTACGCTTGATCTCTCCTTTGCCGTCCAGTTCATAAATATTCTTTTTACCGATGATAGCGACTAGTGCGCGACGAATCATTTTGCCGAATTTATTCCAGCCTCTCAGGATGAACATGCCCAGCTTTTCATTAAATGATTGGGTAAGGCCGGTTGGGCTCAGCTTTTGGCGTAGGGCGTCCAATCGTCCCCAGAACCCGCGAGGTTTGCTGCGTGGATCGGGGCGCCTTAAAGCTTTTTCTACTCCCTCCATAATCGGCTTGAGTGCCTTGGGATCACTTGCGAGCTTCTGCTGCACTTGTGGGTGCTGCATATAGCCCATCGCTTGTTGGGCGGCGGGCGGCATTTGCTGCTGCGGTGGACGCTGCGGTCCGTGACCATGACCACCCTGTCCTGGTCGTGGCGCGCTGAGTGCGCGATTGATCTGCGTTACCAAATCATTAAACCATTCGATATCTCTTTTGTTTCCCGCGCGCAGGCCATCCTGAAACTCTTTGCTTTCCAGGTCGGCGATTATTTCTGGTGGCAGGATGCCGCGAATTTCCGGATCGCCTAAAATAATACCCAGCGCTTCTGGTAGCGGGCGAGATGCTGCTGGTGGTTTTGGCTTTGGCTGTGGTGGCGAGTAGGGTGCAGCACCTGGGGCACGCACCGGTTCATCAGCTTCAGTTTCATCTTTGTGTGTAGGTTTGCCGCCTTCTCGCTCGCGACGTAGACGCTCACGCTCGCGATATTGCTCGCGCAAAAACATATCTTCAAGGCGAGCAGCTTGTTCGTCAGACAGTAGTGCTGGCGGCGCTGCAAACAGGCTGAAAATTGGCAGAAAAAGAAGGCCGCACACCACTTGGCGGCTTATTGAGTAAAAATATTTCACGCTGCTACCCCACTGAGCTGATTATGAATGACGCAGTACTATGAGGTAGTGTAGATCAGCGAAGGGGCGTGAATGCAAGTAGGATAAAATGAGGAGGGATATGCCGTGTTTTATAGAGGTCCTGAGCTGTGCGCCGGTTTCCTTACATACCTACCCACCGTCTCCGGATCATAGGTATATCGCGCCCAGTTGCTTCCTTGCCATTGGCGAATAAAGAATCGCTTGGAAGGGTGGGCAAACGCAAAGTGGCGGTATTTGAGGCGCAGTTGCTCTAGTGCGCCGTGAATAGAGTAGTTCTGTTTGTGCAGGCGCCAGATGGCGGCACATTCGCCGGTGCGATCGGCACCTTCTCGACAGTGAATCAGTATTGGCTGTGGTGCGGTGTCGTAGAGTTCCAGCAGACGACGCAGGTTTTCTTTGAGCGGTAAATGGTCAATGTACCATTGCAGGTCATGAACGGTAGCGCCATATTCTTTCGCGGTGGCATGCTCCATTTCATACCAGGCGGCGCCCGGTGCGGGACCCATTAGGTTTATAATAGTTTTGATGCCGCGTGTTTGGATGAAATGCTTAAGTTCCTGCGGTTTCAGTTGCGCGCTGCGATACAATTTGCCTTTCTCAACGGCATGAAAGTTCGGTCCCGGCCACATGCGTGGTGATGATACGACATTGTGTTGCGGGTATGCTGCGGGGTTATAGCTGGTGCGCAGCCAGTGCACGCGGTCGGTATCTGGCATGATGCCCAGCAGGGCGCGATGCCCGCTGTGGTTGCCAAACCGGAAGGCGCGGCGTGCAAAGTGTTTGCTTTGATTTTGTACGACTGCTCGCCACAGTGCAGCGGGGCCATCGGTCAAGCTGATCTTACGGGCACTGTAGAGCAGAATTGGTTGTTCTTTGTAGGCAAAAGCATTCAGTAATGCTTTGAGGTTGTCAGCTCGTGGTAGCGTCGTCGTCGGCCACGGTAGAGAAAGATATTCTAGGTTGTGGTCGCCAAACGCTTTTTTGCGTGGCGTGTCGGCGGTACCGTGCTCATCACGGACGTGAATGATGGTTTTGATGCCAAATTTGCGAATCTTGCGCGCGAGGCGTTGCGGTGGCAGATGACCAGCGCGATACAGTTTTCCTTTTTCTACC
>JASFWT010000089.1:0-4258 GCA_050049075.1 Candidatus Babelota bacterium
TCAAATCCAGAAAAACTAACCTCAGCATCTTTTGCGGCTTCAAGCATAAAGGCAAAATGGGGAGCAAGCTTGCCTATTGATTCATCGTCCGGGTTAGCGGCAAGTAGTCTTAAGTTTTCGGCAAGTATTTCTAAAAGGCTATATGCAGCTTTCTTCTGTTGTGGGTCTGCAGTCATTGCAGGTAATTGATTGAAGGCAGCTGTGCGAATAGTTTCATTATTTTTAATGAGATTTTTTACTGCAAGAAAGAGTATGAATGAATCACCTTGTTGTGCATGCCCCAAAATCTTTACGATATTCTTGTCTACGAATGCCTTCACTTTATGATCTGCAACATGATCTAAGAGCTTTCTTATGACGATATCATCAATGCCTTTTTCTTCTAGATGATTGCATGCAGCCTCACGCACCAAAGGGCTAGCGTCAATTATATTACCTAAGTCAAATCCAGAAAAACTAACCTCAGCATCTTTTGCGGCTTCAAGCATAAAGGCAAAATGGGGAGCAAGCTTGCCTATTGATTCATCGTCCGGGTTAGCGGCAAGTAGTCTTAAAAGTCTGCATGCAGCTTTCTTCCGTTGTGGGTCTGCAATCATTGTCGGTAATTGATTGCAGGCAGCTGTGCGAATAGTTTCATCATTTACAATGAGATTTTCTACACAATAGAGCATGGATGAATCACCTTGTTGTGCATGCCCCAAAATCTTTACGATATTGTTGCCTACGAATTCCTTCACTTTAGGATCTGCAACATGCTCTAAGAGCTTTCTTATGACGATATCATCAATATCATCAATGCCTTTTTCTTCTAGATGATTGCATGCAGCCTCACGCACCAAAGGGCTAGCGCCAATTATATTACCTAAGTCAAATACAGAAAAACTAACCTCAGCATCTTTTGCGCCTTTAAGCATAAAGGCGAAATGGGGAGCAAGCTGGCGAGCTATTGATTCATCGTCCGGGTTAGCGGCAAGTAGTCTTAAGTTTCTGGCAAGTATTTCTAAAAGTCTATATGCAGCTTTCTCCCGTTGTGGGGCTTCAATCATTGCAGGTAATTGATTGCAGGCAGCTGTGCGAATAGTTTCATCATTTTTAATGAGATTTTCTACACAAGAGAACATGAATGAATCACCTTGTTGTGCATGCCCCAAAATCTCTACGATATTCTTGACTGCGAATTCCTTCACTTTAGGATCTGCAACATGATCTAAGAGCTTTCCTATGACGATATGATCAATATCATCAATATCATCAATGCCTTTTTTTTCTAGATGATTGCATGCAGCCTCACGCACCAAAGGGCTAGTGTCAATTATATTACCTAAGTCAAGTTCAGAAAAACTAACCTCAGCATCTTTTGCGGCTTCAAGCATAAAGGCAAAATGGGGAGCAAGCTGGTGAGCTATTGATTCATCGCCCGGGTTAGCGGCAAGTAGTCTTAAAAGTTTGCATGCAGCTTTCTTCTGTTGTGGGTCTGCAGTCATTGTCGGCAAGTTGTTGCAGCCCCCCCCCCCTGCTCCGGCGGCGCTTGCTGCCTCAGCACCGGCTGCTTGCACGTTGACGGATGCTATAAAATTAAATGAAAAAAGCGACATTAAAAGAAAACGCGATGAAAAAGATGACATAATACTTATTCCTTGTGCATTGTGATTAATTTTTTTACAAGAATATCATACTTGCACGCAAAAAGCCTAGATTGTCGGCAATTTCGCCTCCCTCACCCAGATGCATTCTTTATGTCCTACCCATAAAACTGATTCTTGGTCAATGAGTGCACGCCACGCCCCGCCAGCCGGCATCGTCCAGGCAAGCCAGCTTGGAAACCAATGCTCATTGACAAAGATAAGAGAAGCGCCCTGCTTATTTGTTGGCGGCCAGAACTGTTCGGCACAAATTAACACCCTTACATGATTGGGAGCAAATAAAGGACCCGAGCTATCGCTCGCAACTTTTTTATTACCTGGGTTACGGATCTTTCGCTCTCGTGCAAAGCCCGAAGAACGACCCGGAATGACCAGGAAATTTTCTTCTGCAGCACCATCCCAAGCGGCGACCACCCCACCAATAGATTTTCCGAAAAATTTTTTAAAAATTCGGTGGAATTGTCTTTTTTCATCACATTCTTCAAACAAATCGATACATAAATGCTTCACGTAAGGCTGACTTATCGGTATTGGACCTATTTTTTCAAGATTATTGTCTATTTCTTCTATAACTTGGTGGCTACCGCCACCCTTAGCTGCTGCCATCGCACCAAACCACCACCGCACGCCACAAGGCAGCGCACCCGCCCACAGATGCTTCTCTCTGACGGTTACGTTGTACGCAAAAAATGATTCAGGGCTAACAATAAGCGCCCTACCCACTGCCTCCCCAGGCGGATCGGGCAACTCGCTAAGCCGTTGATATATCCTCTGCGTATGCTGACCGCGCGAAAGTCGATACCAGTCGACATCTGGCAAGAATGGACATATCCAACACTCCTCACCCCCAAGCATTACTTGTGCCCAGCGCCCCGGCTGCAGCACCCGCCGAGGAACTACTAGTGGGACAACCGGCAACAACGGATTAGCCAGTGGGTAACCGCGCAGCCCCTTGCAAAAAGGCAGGCTGTGATGAGCGAGTACATAAAAATAAAGCGGCAAAGCACAGGCAATGCCCAGCAACCGCCAGCGGCGCGTAAGCACTCGCTCAACAGCCCACCAATAACTAATTGTCAGGGCGCCGAACCACGCCAACGCACAGACATAGACTAGCGCGGCGGCCCATAGGGACGCGCCCATGTGCTGTACCAGAAACCATGGTAGCCAGCTAACATGCAGAGAAAGGTAAATAAGAAGAACAAGAGAAATAGTTTGCATGCCGCGCACGGTAGCGCAGCCTGGCCCGCGCGTCAAAGGTTCGTGCGCCCTGGTGTACGTAACTGTGCCATTCGTCGACGATGCAGCAGTACTCCTCGCTGAACTAATGCAGCGGTTTGCCACGAGACGCGCAGCATACCCAACATCATTGTCAGCACAATGATCACAGAAAGACCTATAAAACCCCTAACGTGTTGCATGCGCCCCCTCTTCTATATGCCACCCATCGGTGGTGGTGTAGACCACACTCTTGCCGGGGAGTACGTTGACCGACTTCACGCCGCGCGCCAGACAAACCCGACGGCCACCGGGCGGCGTGCGGTACAGACGCCCTTCTTTTAATAAATACGTAATATCATGACGCTCCGCTTCAGCGTAGAACTGACGCACTGCTGGCAAATGGAACCGCACCAAGTCGACGTACGAGGGAAGCTGCGCCGCAACGTCTTTAGTCAGGCGCGCGGTCATGCATACGCCCTGCACCAAGATCAGCAGGCCAAACGCATACAAAAGAAACTCAAGAACGGTAAAGCCGCGACGGCGAATATATCGCGGCGTCGTCACTGGTGGTAAAAGCATGAGGTGGTGATGGCACTGTTGAGAGAAGTTGTTGCGTCTGCGCTGCGGTGCGCAGGCAACATGCGATAAGGAGCGCGGCCAGTATGCTTGCGCCCAATAACTCAACCAACAGAAAGCCGGGGGACTGTTTGGTGATCATTCGTTGACTTCAAAATTGCACGTACCGTACGCTGCGCACTGTAGATAAGTTGTATATGGCTTCGCCACCCTTTTGTAAAATGAGGCACGCAATGTTTCGTACCACTACCTTTTTTCTGCTTGTAGCCCTGTTTGGTGCCGTTCCAAGCGCACACAGTCTCGACCTTGCCGCCCTAGAGGGCATGCTTTCCAATGACGACCTCTTTGATGGTGACGGTGGCCGTGGCAGCTGGGATGACTTCGGTGGCGGTGGCGGCTGGGACAGTTGGGGCGCTGCTTCAAGTACAAAGCCAGCAAAGAAAAAAGAGGCTCCCAAACTAAAAGAAGTTGCCTCTGACAAAGAACGCTTTATGCAGGATATGCCCGACGGTACAGAAAAGCTGCCGAAAAAGCATAAAGAAACCGCGCGCGAGTATTTGCACGAACTTACTAATGAGATTCGTGGCCTGCATAGCGAATTAACCAGCATGAAACTTAATATTGCACTGCAAGAGTCACTGCAAGCTACGGCAGAGGCCCTGCCACCCGCTCTTGAAAAGCTCTCTTTAATCAGCAGCAAAAGCTCTTATTTGCTGACGCTGTACCGCAAAGACTTTAATCCTTTGCGTAAGAAAATAATTGATGTGGCAAAAGATACAGAAAAAGCCCGTGGCGCCTTCACCGACCTCCCCGGCATAGCA
>JASFWT010000090.1:0-4249 GCA_050049075.1 Candidatus Babelota bacterium
GGTTAAGAACTGTTTCAAAAACGTGGTGCGCTTCACCCCTTTATCGTTTTTGACACCCATTGCAATAGCGCGCGGCTGACCAGCCAGCAAACAAAACTTCTTTGCACGCGTGATCGCGGTATAGATCAGATTGCGCTGCAGCAGCATGAAATGCTGCATAAAGATAGGAATAATCACCGCACCAAACTCGGACCCCTGCGACTTGTGAATCGAGATAGCATACGCCAACACCAGCTCATTAAGCTCTGCTGTTTGATACGAAAGCTCACGTTCACCAAACGTGACATACACTACACTATCTTTGGTGTCGATACGCGAGATATGCCCAATATCGCCGTTAAACACAAACTTGTCGTAGTTATTACGAATCTGCATCACCCTATCGTTTTCACGGAACTCATACCCCATGCGACTGATTTTTGGCGCGCCCTCGCGTGGTGGATTAATAATGGCCTGCAGCTCTTGGTTCAGACGCTGCGTACCAGCAACACCACGATTCATTGGCGTCAGCACCACCGCATCTTTATGGGAGATACCGTAGCGCTTAAGACCGTTCGGAAAAACCTTGCGCAGCAAACTAAACATCTCTTCTGGCTGCTCTTGTTTAACGAATACAAAGTCTTTTTTGCTCGTTTCGGTGCCGCCACGCGATGAGGGAAACTCCCCACTATTAACGCGGTGGGCGTTAACAATAATCATACTGTCTTGCGCTTGGCGGAAAATCTCGGTCAGACGCGTTACCGCTACTTTTTTCGAGGCAATCAGGTCATTTAGGACATTTCCTGCCCCAACTGAGGGCAGCTGATCAACATCACCGAGCAACACCAGGTGCGCTGTATCCGGCAACGCTTTCAGCAGGGAATGCATCAGGAATACATCAATCATCGAGGCTTCATCAACAATCAAAAAGTCTGCTTGAATGGCATTTTGCTCGTTACGGGTAAACCCCATAGTAGCAGGAGAAAACTCCAGTAAACGGTGCAGCGTCTCGGTTGGCATACCGGTGCCTTCAAACATACGCTTTGCCGCGCGCCCGGTTGGTGCTGCCAGGCGGACCTTCACGCGATACTCTTTTAAGGTTTCAAGAAGCTGCTTTACGAGCGTAGTTTTACCGGTACCGGGACCACCGGTAATAATAGATATCTTGTTCTGCAGACACCCCAGCACGCCTCGCTGCTGCTGCTCATTCAGCTGGACGTTTCCTTCGCTTGGTAAACGTAGCTTGGCGTAGATGGCATCGGTATCAAAGTCAACGGCAGACAACCTTCCCTGCATAAACGCAAGAACCTTGTTGGCAATGCCTTTTTCCGAGTGATAATACTTGGGCAGAGAGAGATAGTGCTGGTCTTCGTAGGTGACCACTTTGACTTTGTCTTGCTCAAAGAGGCTACGTAGTGCATTTTTTAACTTTTGTGTCGTCTTCTCGGGCTCGATCCGGGATCCATCATCAGATTCTTCCTCCAGGCCTAGCAGCTCAACAGACTCTTCAATTGCTTCGTGCACCAACTTATACAGGTGACCGTTTTGAATGGCTTGCGCAATGCTGTGAATCAAACCGGCCTGCAATCGTGGCGTACTGTCAGGGGCAAAGCCCAACTTAATTGCGAGCTGGTCGGCGCTTTTAAAGCCCACTCCCCAGATATCATCAATCAGGCGATACGGGTTTGCAGACACTACTTCGATGGTTTGCTGACCATACTTTTTATACATCTTTGCAGCAAACGTGGTAGATACGTCACGCTCCTGCAAAAAAACCATCACCTTGGAAATCTCTTTTTGGTCCTGCCACGCAAGAATAATCTGCTCAACGCGCTTTTTGCCAACACCCGACACCTCATGCAGGCGCTCTGGCGATTCATCAATAACTTCTAAGGTTTTATCACCAAAACGCTGTACCAATCGCTTGGCAAACGCGGGACCAATACCTTTTATCAGGCCGGAACTTAAGTACTTTTCAATGCCCACCGCGCTCTGCGGCAACTTGGTATTGCACTCGGATGCATGAAACTGGCGGCCAAACTTGGGGTGAAAGCCCCACTTACCGGTCAAAGAAACCTGGGTTCCTTCATGTAGGTCGGGAACGATGCCGGTAACGGTAACGGTCTCGCGCGCATTAACGCGCAGCGAAAAGACGGTGTAGCCGTTTTCAGGATTTTTATACATGCAGCGTTCGACGCTACCAACTAACTCGATGTGTTCCGACATGTGACTTTGCTCTATTGTCACCCTCCTGAGGGCCCATAGAATTTACTGGATGCTCAAGAGCATGACGTGGACCCTCTTAAGGGTAACGTTATGTACTTATAAAAAAACGCGCCCGCAATGTATGCGGGCGCGTTTAGTATATAGAAATTCAAGAAAAAGCGTATTACGCTTCTTGGTACATTTCAATCGCATCTTCACGGTCACGTTCCATCGTTCCCATGATTGCTTTTCTCAGCGCAACGATTTCTTCAAGCATTGCGCGGGCTTGACCCAGCTCGTTAATCATTTCTTCGATGTATGCTTCGCGCTGATCAGCATTCTTTTTGATTAGGTCAAGCAGTACGCGAGACTCAACACCACCAAGCTTTGCCGCTTCTTCTGCCATCTCAGCAGCAGCTTCGGTATCAAGCATCAAGAACTCAAGAGAGTGCTTGAGGCGATCAAGCATCTCATTTTTGATGTGAACTTCAAGATCATCCAGCTTTTCTTCCAACGCTTTCTCTGCATCGTCAGCAAGATCGTTCATGTTTTTAAGAGGTTCGTCTGCCAGACCACCAACAACAGCGTCGGCCAGCAGATCAACGGTGTCTGCGCAGTTGCCGCCTTCTTCAAAGCAAAGATTTTCTGCGGTCAATGCTGACATTGAAAGACCCATTACCAAAGCAAGTGTCCAAACTTTTCTTACCATTTTTTCTCCTAGGTATATCTACGTATTAAAACGATATTTGTGTTCAAAAGTTATATATGCGCGGTGTGTAGCGAGGAAAGTACGCTTAAGAAGATGGATATACTTTAGCAAGTATTCTTCTGTTTGTACAATTTACCGCTGCACGCCTCTATGCAAAGAATACGAAAAAACACTTCTGCAATGCAATATTTTGCACTTTTTGCCGTATTTCTACCGCTCTAGAAACGACCACCGAAGCTTAAACTAATAGAAAAGTCGTCGGCCATGCCTTCGGAGTGAACCGCACCGGAACCATGCAAACGGAACGTCAGATCAAGGTCGTCAAAAACATGTACCAGCAGATTTGCTTTTCGCAGAGAGGTGTCATAGGTCACGCCACCCAGCAGACGATGCTGCTCTTTGCGTGGGCTCATTGATTCGTATGGCGCCAGATACTCATTCTCTTCGCCGGCAGTGTTAAAGCGGCTAAGCTGCTCTTTGCTCTTATAAAAGAAGTCATATCCACCGTACACCGACCAGTTATTGCGGCGCCATTGCGCCGTCGCACCAGCTTGTACGGTTACGCCAGGGGCAACCGTCACGGCTACCTGTTTTGGAATAAAGAATTGATTGATGTAACGGCGCACATCTTTGTCTGAACTTGCGGCCGTAATGTTGAGATCGGCAGTTCCTGCAGCATTCTTCTGACGAACCAGCGTCAGGTAGCGATGCTCACCACTCTCCAGGGCATAGTCTGCTTGGCCATGTAGCTTCAAGGTAAGGTTAGTACGCGGTACCTGAATCAGCAGACGAGAGAACGCACCTACGGCGTAGTGGCCAGAACCCAGCTGCGCTTCGATAAGAACTTCGCGCAGACGATCCATTAAAAAGCTTTTGGTAAAATCAGAGAAACCGGTCGGCATCAACTTGCCAGAGGTTGGTCGGTAGATACCACGCGCTGTTGGCAGTGTTGCCTGCAGACCAACACGCAGGTTTACGTGTGGGGTAAAACAGTTGCCGCCGTAACCGAGGCGTAGACGTGTATCACCCATGCCCCAACGCATGCTCATATAATCTTTTTGATTAAAGGTGCCATCTGAGTCAGGCATAATCAGTTTTGCGAGGTCAGCAGTTGTTTGGCGCTCGTTTTCATCAAGCCAAAAGTTGCGCTCCGCCATGCCGGCCCAAGTCTGCATTGCAGCGTACCAATGCTCGCCTTGCCACTCTTTTTCAAGGAATACCCCCAAACGATGTTCTTGGAAGGTCATTTTGCGCACTTGATCAACAAATTCATTAGAAATCTGCGTTGCACGATCAAGCGTGTATTTGGCCCCAGTATCGGGATCATCAACACTTGTCTTCATGTAGTCAGCAAGT
>JASFWT010000092.1:0-4105 GCA_050049075.1 Candidatus Babelota bacterium
TAGCTGCTATCGATGTTTTTGTGCCGGAACGTTTTGCTGCTCTCGCCACAATCGCAGATAACGAAGATGTGCGAGCCCACCAGATCGCACGAGTTGTTGTTCAGCAGGCATGGAGTATTTCTTCAGTAAGAGCTCGCTGGCAAGAAGAAGCCGGTGATGATCTTAAAAAGCAAGCAGTCAATCACACAGAGGGACACTTCGAAGATGATCTCATGGCATTTGATCATGAATACTCTTTCGCGGTAAGCCTTGCGAAGAGATATCGTGCGGAAAGTGACGCGAAGAAAGATCTTCAGGATAACCCACGGACACTGGCAGAACTTCTTGCAGCTGCCTATGCTGCACCAATGCACGACAAAGCACAAATATGGTTTGATGTACTATCAAAAGAGTATTTCCAGCTTTCTTACCAACTGCCTCGAGCAACTGACGAAGAGTTATCTGCGTTTTCTACTCAAGACATTGATACCGTTGTTGCACTTTCAAATGCGGCACAGCCCTTAGGCATAAACTATGGTACTATTTTTCTACGCCTGATTGTAGATACTCAGCAAAGCGTTTTAGAGCATTTTTCACCAAGCGCGATAGAGCACCTCGCTGTTTACACCTTGTCATCAGATGATTTTCGCAGCTTAAATCTTTCCAAGTGCCTTAAGATACACGCAAAAATCTTTCGCTATGGTGGGCCTCTTGGACGATGTATTCGTATGGTCAGAGAGGTCAACTTGCTTGAGGAGTTTGATGCACGCGCTACTGATGAAATTCGTGCTACGTATACGGAAAAGACAAAGAAATCATTAGCGAAAATAAAAGAAAGGTACACAACCAAACAAGTGGCGCCAGATGATGGCGACCTTCACACACTGTGCTTACAAAAAAGCTACCGTGCCGCGTAAAACACTTGCTTGCGGTTTTATCGCAATCAGCTATACTTACTGAACCGTCGTAAACAGTACGTTTTCGGCGTTTCTTTTGTTGAGTCATGTCGTCAGGCGACAACCGCGAGGGGTGGTTACTGGAATAACTCCAGACCCACGAACGGCATGAAAAATAACCCTGAGAAGTTAAAAGGATTCTTATGATCTCATTTAAAGAGCTGGTTGAAGCCGGCGTTCACTTTGGTCACCACACCTCAAAATGGCACCCTAAAATGCGTCCGTACCTGTGGGGCACTCGTAGCAAGGTGCACCTGATCAACGTTGCTAAAACAGCATTCCTGCTTAATCGCGCTGAAAAATTCCTGACTGATGCTGCCGCGCAAGGCAAGCCAGTATTGTGGGTTGGCACCAAGCGCCCTGCTCAAAAAGCGGTTCGTGAAGCAGCTAACAAACTGAACATGCCATACGTTACTCACCGTTGGATTGGTGGCACACTCAGTAACTTCGACCAAGTACGTAAAGCATTTGTTCGCCTCATGCACATGCGTGATGCAAAAGATAAGTCACTGGATACCTACTCTAAAAAAGAACAAAGTATGTTCATGAAAGAGATGGAACGTCTCGAAAAGAACTTTGGTGGTATCATTGATCTGAAGCAACTACCTGCTGCAATCGTTGTGGTTGATGCAAAGCGTGAAAGCTCAGCGATTAAAGAAGCCTTGGTAATGGGTATTCCTGTCATCAGTATCGTTGACACCAACACCGATCCAACGGGCATTACGTTTGTTATTCCATCAAACGATGACTCACCAAAAGCTATCGACCTGTTGGTTAACCGCCTCGCTGATGCAACCGCAGCTGGCGTAGAAAAAGCAGCAGTTGCTGCTGAAGCTGCCAAGAAAGCGGCGGCTGAAGAAAAAGAAGCAGCACTAAAAGCAAAAGAAGCTGCAAAGAAAGAAGCCAAGCCTAAAGCAGCAGCAAAAGCTGACAAGGTAGAAGCGAAACCAGCAGCTAAAGCAGCCGACAAAGCTGTAGCAAAAGAAGAAAAAGTAGCGGCGAAGCCAGCGGCTAAGAAGCCTGCAGCTAAAAAAGCAGCTCCTAAGGAAGTAGAAGCAAAGGCTGAAGAGAAAGCTGAGAAAACAGAAGCGAAGCCTGCAGCAAAGAAAGCAGCAGCTCCTAAAAAAGCAGCCGCGAAAAAGCCTGCAGCTAAAGCAGCGGCAAAGCCAGCAGCAGCTAAAGACGAAAAGTAGAGAGCTTCCTCTACCGTCATCTCGGCTTGTCCGGGATCCAGAAAAAAATGGGCCCTCAAGAGGGTGACATGAAAAAAGGAGAGGTGGCTGAGCGGTTGAAGGCGCATGATTGGAAATCATGTATATCCTTAACGGGGTATCGAGGGTTCGAATCCCTCTCTCTCCGCCAGTAATTTGGCTGGCAAAAAAATAGTCGTGAACGCGGTTCACGAAAGCATCGAAAGGCGATAAGCTGATGTTCCGTTTAATCTGTCAGGTCCGGAAGGAAGCAGCAGGAATGGGTGTCACTGTATCGCCTTTCGTCTTATCTACCCCACACCACGGGAGATCTTCATGAGCCTTTTTCAGTCATTACTCTTTTGTCTCACTCTTAATTTCGCTGTTTTTATTCCTGCCTACATCTACCAAACAGATAAACTGACTGACATAACCTACGCCATCACCTTTGCCTCTGTGGCCGTGTACAGTGCCGCAACTGCCTCAACCATAACAACGCCAGCCATTCTCATTACTGGCATGGTATGCCTCTGGGCCGCCCGCTTGGGGGGCTTCTTATTTAGACGCATCCTCAAGCATGGTCGTGATAAACGCTTTGATGAAATGCGGCCACACTTCTGGCGCTTTGGTGGTTTTTGGCTGATTCAAGGAGTATCAACCTGGCTCATATCTCTGCCAGTCATCCTCTTTCTCTCTCGTGCCACTTCAAACTTTGCTACCTATGGATATGTAGGTCTTGCACTCTGGGCAATCGGTCTTGGTATCGAAGCGGTTGCTGATTGGCAAAAAAACTCATTTAATGCTCAGCCAGCAAATAAAGGTCGATGGATCGACAGCGGCCTGTGGCTCTATTCTCGCCACCCTAACTACTTTGGTGAAATACTTCTGTGGTGTGGCATTGGCTTGTTTGCCTTTGCCGGCCTCCCTTTTCACTACGGCCTTATTGGGCTGCTCAGCCCTCTCTACACCGCCCTACTTATTATCTTTTTAAGTGGACTACCGCTGGTAGAAAAAGCAGCTGATGAAAAATGGGGTCACCTCCCCGCCTACCAACAGTACAAAGAACAGACCAGTATTCTGATACCTCTTCCCGTTACCACGAAAGAACACCGATGAAACATACACGCGCCCTTCATATCTTTCGACGCGACCTACGACTTGCAGATAACACTGCCTTGCTTCATGCGTTACACAACAGTACCGAAGTTATTCCCTGCTTTATTCTTGATCCACGTCAGGTAAGCGACAAAAATAACTATCGCTCGCTGCATGCGATGCAGTTTATGTTTGCCTCGCTACGCGAACTTGATGAAGCGTTGCGCAGACATGGCAGCCAACTGTATCTCTTTTATGGTGAAGCTGAAAAAGTTGTGCTAGATCTTCTTCAAAAGACGACACTCGATATATCGTTAGTAACCTGGAACAGAGACTATACCCCTTTTGCCCGTACTCGTGACGAGTCATTGGAGAAGCTCTGTAAAAAAAATGATGTCGAAGCAAGTGACCACTCTGACGCACTTCTACAAGAGCCAGGAGATGTAATAAAAAACGATGGCTCTCCCTATACCGTCTTTACGCCATTCTATAAGCGCTCTCTTACGGTGCCAGTGCGTGCTGCAGAAAAAAGCACACCAACAAACTACTACACAAAAAAAATACAAGACACTAAGGACCTTTCTTTCTTTGATGATCTTCTTCCTGAAAAGAATGATCAGCTCCGTGTAAAAGGTGGCCGCAACGAAGGATTGCGTCTCATAAGAAATCTGTCAAAGCTCACCGACTACAAAGACTTACGTAACTACCCAGCAGAGGAACACACCTCTTACCTGTCAGCTCATCACAAATTTGGTACTGTATCGGTCCGTGAAACGATTGAGCATGCCGAGGAAGTCTTTGGTAAAGGTCACCATTTTATCTCTGAGGTGTACTGGCGTGACTTTTTCACGCATATTGCCCACCACTTTCCTCGCGTCTTTGGTG
>JASFWT010000126.1:0-3013 GCA_050049075.1 Candidatus Babelota bacterium
GAGTCTTGCCTGTACCGGCATCTTTGCGCTGCATGAAATCATTATTCTTTCCAACATCCACGCCTAATGTACGACACCTATACACATATACATATTATGGGGTGTAACAGTTTGCGCATGAACAGCTTGGCGCAACTGCTCTGCTACCTTGGTTACACCGTTTCTGGCTGCGATCTGCAGCCACCAAGCATGCTGTGCGAAAACCTAACTGCTCGTGGCTGCATCTTATATACCGGTCATGAGGTGAATCACCTTAAAGGAGTATCGGTACTGGTCTACCCTACTGGCATACCGCACGACAATGAGGAGCTACGTACCGCGCGTGCGCATGGTATCGCTACCGTCTCGCGTACCGAGCTACTCAGTCACCTTTTGCGCAATAACGATATCATAGCAGTCATGGGATCAGGTGGCAGCACGGTAACGACCGCCCTGCTGGGACACCTCCTTCGCTCTTTGGCTATCGATCCAACCATTGTTGTTGATGGCGAGTGGGGCAAGCGAAAGCGAAGTGTACATATGGGCAGTAGCAAATGGGCAGTTGTTGATGGTGGCGGCAGTCGCAACGCGCTGCGCTTCCTTCGTCCGGTCATTGCGATACTGACTCGTATTAATGAAGCAACACCCATCGCAGCCGATGAAGCTCCCCTGCTGAGTCAGTACGATTCTTTTCTTTCGGCAATGCCATTTTACGGCACCATTTTATTGAATGCCGATGAACACAACCTGCAGCCTCTGCACGATCGTTACCGCGGAAAAGTAATCACGTATGGCGTCAAAAAAAGAGGACAATTATTTGTTGAAGACATAACGCTGTGTGAGGAAAAAAGTTATTTCAATGTGGTGGATAAAAAAGAAGGGTTGTTAGGCACCATCCATTTGAACTTGCCCGGCCTACACAACGTCAGCAGCGCGCTGGCAGCAATTGCGCTTTGCTACCGCGTACTGCAGCTTCCCTTTGATTTGATACAAAAAGCGATCAGTCGTTTTTATGGCCTCGCTCGCCATCAAGAAGTAGTTGGCACGTTCCATGGCGCAACCGTTATTGATGATTGTGCAAACGATGCACGCACCATTTCTGCAGCACTGGCAACGGCACGTTCTCGCAGCAAAAAAAATGTGCATGTGGTGTGGCAACCGAACGGGTATCATCTGTTACAAGAACAGTGGGAAGCACTGCTCAATTTATTCGCCAAACACCATAAAAAAATAGCCAGCCTTCACGTGTTACCGGTAAAAGCTGGCATGTACGAACGACCAATAGAGACAATTTCAAGTGACTTATTTGCGCAGCAGCTGTCTCAGACAACACCAGAGCTCAAATCTTTCTGCTATAGCGAAGATGAATTGCTGAGCGATGGCCTGCAATCGCTGGTGCAAGGGGGTGATACGGTATTAACCGTTGGCGCAACTCCCATCGAAATATTAGTTTAGTTTGCTTTGCGCTCAGAGTCTTTGCTTCTCGTTACAATAAAGATACTTATCAACGGCGCCTTCTGACATGACCATCTCCAAAACGACCTTTAAGCCTTTCTGCTGCAGTTCCCTTTTTTAAAAGCGGATAAACTTCAGCAACTACAGCGGCATCAGCGGTATCCTTACCACCAAGACTTACTCGTAGAGCATCACTCCTTCTAATGCTTACTTCTGCAGAAGACAAATCATGCGCCGGGGCAGGAGACTTCATCACAACATCACGTAAGCCTATCGCATCTGCAAGCCCATTAAATAGATCTCCACGCTGCCCTTGCTCAAACTCTTGCAGCTTGCGCAGAGCTGCAAGAAGAAGCCTGTTAGTAGTATATAAATGCATATAGTTTGCGGCATCCTCCAAACAACTCATTTCATACTGAAAAATTTCATTATATTTGGGACAAGTTTGAACAGCAACCTCAGCAAAATCTATCAGAGATACTTTTCCCGAAAGAAATTTACGCAGTGTTTTGTCTGGCATGGAGTATTTTATGCGCAATCTACGCGCTAACCCAGCTGTTTTTCGGTCTATGCCTCGACATATACTATCTTTTTCGCTTAATAGCCCAAATTCTTCTCCCATCGAAGTAACATGATTTTCACCAAAAACCTTAATAAGCAGTAACTCTTCACGAACCTTATGAAGGTCATCTAACGCGGTCATAACTTTTCCTCGTACGATATCAATAGCTTTATTTAGAGATTCTTTAGCAGCGTTATTAATATCTATATCAACAAGATGAAGTCCTTTCCCCGCGGTATATACTTTACTCCACGACCCATTATGGAGACTCTCGAGTGAAATAATACGCCCTTCTCCTGGATAGATAAGGGGATACGTACATGGCAAAGAATCTTCTTTAGACTGAGTACTCTGCTCTTTGATGATTTCCTCCAACAGAGGGAACTTATCTTGCTCACCAAGATACTGCTTTAGTATTTTACCTATCGTAGAGCGAACTGTATCAATATTTCGAGACCATGCGTAAAGACAAATTCTCTCAGCTTGATCAGGTTCTCCAATCTCGCTTATGAACCTACTAAGCCTCTCACCATAGAGCAGTCCAGATGGTATACCAGCATAAAAATCACAGTGTGCCCGTAACTTTACTTCGCGATCAGTAACCTCACGAGAAGTAAATGAGGTGTCGTAGACAAAAAGACCGAGGTCACTCATTATTCCATCTGGATTAGTAAAATGACTAAAAATTACTTTTTCACTATGATCTCCTCTATCCATGGCAACAACATTACTAAAAACATCTGCTGAGTATTCTCCAATTTTGTTTCTAAGATATGTAGCACAAGAAAGGCGCTCTTCTCTGGCTTTCTTATATATGTGTATCCACATTAATATTCTTATAGATAATCTTATGCGCTCACTATAGCCATCTGGCCCAGAAGAGTCGTCACCTGGAAAAAGACTATACCATTCATAATCCCCCTTTACATACTCACGATACAAAGTCAGAGAACTCTTGTTCTTTTTCTTTTTCTTCAGTTTTATCTTCTGACTACTCAGATAGTCACGCAAACAAAG
>JASFWT010000094.1:0-4007 GCA_050049075.1 Candidatus Babelota bacterium
TCATTTGCCGATCCTGCTGCTCCTGACGCGCTTGCATTGGTGAATAAAGCACTGGAGGCCGACGCGAGCAACGAAGCGTATTTGGCTACGAAGAAAAGTGTCGTACTGACGAAAGGGCAATGACATCCCCTGTCTTCCTGGGGGGACATCAATCCGTCGTCCTGATGCATGTCAGGATCTAGTGCACACTAACTACCGTATTAAATAAAAGAGACGATGGCACATCAACTACAATGTGCCATCGTCTCATGATTTGTTTTTGAAGACAGCTTTGCGCTGGGCCCTGAAACAAGTTCAGGGTGACAGACAAGTTTGCATCAGGGTGACAGCTGCATCTTGAATAAGTCAGGGCGACGAGTAACCACAAGCCCCTCCACCATCTCCCGAGGCACACGACAACCCAGTAACTGCAAAAGAGTGGGCGCAACATTTGATAGCCCGGCAGAGTATGTATTAATGACCGCCCCCTCCATACCTTTTTGCAGCAGCAAAAATGGCACATCATTCGCCGTATGACTGGTGCACGGCTGCCCGTTAGCCATCATTTGCTCTGCATTGCCATGATCGCTGGTCAGCACAATAGTACCGCCACGCCTGACAACAATTTCTTCATATAATCTGCCAAGCTGCGCATCAAGGACGCGACACGCCTCTGTTGTTGCGGCCAAATCACCACTGTGCCCCACCATGTCGGCATTGGCATAGTTAGCGATGATAAGCCTTTTTTCATCGGCCCACGAGCAAATACGGTCGGTAATTGCTGCTGCACGCATAGCGGGTTGTTGCGCATGGCTCATCTCTTTACGCGAATCAATCAGCTGATATGAAACATTGGCACGTTGCTGCTCGCAGCCGCCATCAAAAAAGTAAGTTACGTGAGCATACTTTTCTGTTTCCGCTACGACACCAATAGGCCACTGCGGCTGCTGCAGCGTCAGTTGCGCTAGTAGAGTGGTCGATGGCAGCGGCTTTTGATAAAGGCCAACAATCCCCTTCTTCGTCAACGCCGCGTCATATTCGACCAGCGTATAGCAGCGAGGAAAATCACGAAGAACTGCAGCGACCATTTGGCGCATGCGATCGGCACGCGTATTAAAGAAAAAGAAGGCATCGTCTTGCTGCGCTGACTCAAAACTGGGAAGTGTTGTTGGCAAAATGTACTCATCATGCAATCCCTGTGCATATGACTGCGCCAATACCTCCTGCCACGATGCAGCACACTCAGCCTTGCCATGTAACAAGGCAACGCTGCATGCGGTACGATCGTGATTGCTGTCGCGATCCATCGCATAGAAACGCCCCTGCACGCTGGCAAGCTGCACCGGTAACTCATCGGTTACGATCTTTAAGTACTTTGCGGCACTTTGCGGCGGCGTATCGCGCCCATCTAAAATTGCATGTAAAAGAATCTTATGAGCCCCCTGCTGCTGCAGCGCCGCAACGCAGGCCCGCAAATGCGCAAGGCTACTATGTACGCCACCGTCTGAAACGAGCCCTACCAAGTGAACCACCTGCTTTGCAAGCACCGCAAATACCGCATGCTGCGCAAAGCGGCCATCAGTAATTTCTTGGGTTATATGCTGCTGCATGGCAGGAGTAATAGCACCGGCACCAATCGTCAGGTGCCCCACTTCAGAGTTACCGACAACGCCAGGAGCAAGACCAACCGCTTTGCCAGCAGCCTGCAGCCGAGTGTAGGGATAGCGGTCTTTTAATGATAAAAAATGGGCCATGCGAGCACGATAAATAGCGTTATGGCCATGCAGCGGGCCGCAGCCAAAACCATCCCAGATAAGCAGGACGAGGGGGGAGGATTTCACAAAAACTCCTTTTTTTGTTACTATTTGCGCTTCAAGCCTTGAGTTTTCTATACTCAAAAAATATTCAAATACATCTATGTGATGATTAAACCTTACCATGAATAAGGAATAGAACTATGAAAAAGAATTTTCTTTCAACTGTTATGGTAGCCGCCTTTGCCTTCTGCGCACCTCTTCAGGTTGCCTCACCAGCGGCACCAGTTGCAAAAACCACCGTCTCTTCAAAGCCAAAGCGTCCTGCAAAAAAACGTGTTCAAAAAAGTTGGTTGAGCAAACAAATTGCCGGCGCAAAACTAGCTCTCAAATACACCAATCGCAAAGCACGCAAAAACTGGGCTAACTTTGCGAAGAACAACCCAGGTAAAGTAAAAGCTATAAAACTTGCTTTGCTTGTCGCGGCACTTACTGGTGGTTACCTTGCTTACACCAAGTACAATAAAAAGAAATAAATCCGGTGACTGCGACAAAGGACGCACGACATCACTTTTGTGTGTATGTCGGCGACAGCGCTCTGCACGACACCGACTCATTTCACTCTCGTGATGCAGACCTGGCTCATCGCCTACACCGCGTGCTACGCCTGCGAGCCGGCAGCTCGGTTCAGTTGTTTAACGACACACATCATGCCCTGCTGAGACTGGGCGAGACTAAAAAATGGAAAACTGAGGTAGTAGGTAGTATCAGCAACACAGCCGCCACCATCGCACGCACTCCTGCGCTGCATGTTGGCATTGGTTTGTTAAAGCCGGCTGCACTTGAGCAAGCCATCTACGCAGCCAGTGCTGCCGGTGCAACCAGCATTACCCCTATTATCACCAGTAAAAGCCAAAAAGAGTTGTCTGATCGCGAACGCGAGCGACTGCGCATGCAGGTGATTGCAGCCTGCGAGCAAGCTAAAAATGTGCAGCTGCCACAGCTGCATGTACCGCTTACCCTTGAAAAATTCCTTGATAGCGAGCCACACACTCGTTGCTGGTTTGATGGCAGCGGTGCACCACTACCGATGTTGGTGCAGGACTTGGCATCACTCCCACCTTCAATTTCACTTTTAATTGGCGCAGAAGCAGGATTTACTTCTGCCGAAGAAGCGCTTATTCGTTCTCATGACTGGCCGGCTTATTGCCTGACCCCCACGGTGCTGCGCGCGGTAGAAGCGGTAACAGTAGCGGTTAGTGTGGTCAGCGGGACAGTTTTTTAAACCGCTGCTCTTTTAAATGAAGTGGCTTTGCCTCATATACAAACTGCTCTATTTTATCCCACTGCAATAATGCATTTTCTGCAAGCGCTTGTAACGAAGGATAGCGCATTTCTTGCTGCCAGGCAGTCAAATTCACTCCAGCCTCACGCAACTGCTGCTCGTAGACCCCAATTCCTTGCCCAGCAAGCGCTACCGGCTGCGCATACTCATTTAGAAGCGCTGCGGCCTGCTGCAGTGGCACATAAGTGGTTGTGTTGTCAGTAGGGTTATGGAAGTACACTTCGTTATTATAAGCGTTAAAAAGAACTCTTTTCTCTGCGGCATTAGTATTTTTTTGCACTAGTTCCTGCCCTAGCACCGCAATGCCGTCACAAGAAACAATAGGCTTTTGTACCGCTAAACCCAGGCCATTTACCGTCGCCAGCAACACGCGCAGGCTGGTGAAGGCACCAGGTCCGGCATCAACCGCAATGAAATCAATGTCGTGAATAGTCGACTGTGCAGGGATTAATAGATGTTGTTCTATAAGAGGGAGAAGCTGCGCAGAAGCGCGCACGTTTTCAGCCGTATGTGAGAAAATAAACTTTGCACTGCGACAAAACGCCAGTGAAAGTGTTGAGTATGAGCCAGAAAGAACAAGAAATCGCGGTGGTGTACGCAGATTCTTAGTTGCCGTCATCCTTAGTCTTTTGTCGTTGGTAGAAGATGCTAAAAGCATCTGTTTTAATGGTGGTTTTCTTCTTCTCGATTACTTTACCACAATTCAAACATTTCCACCCTTCGAAATTAACCGACTGGTTAAAAAAGGACTGCATGACCATCATGCCGGTGCATTTTGGACAGTTCACTCTTACTACTCCTCTATAAGGCCTAGGCGCCATATGCTCGGCGCGGATGTGTGGACAAGCGGCGAAGATTAGTGACGAAAAATGTCTCTAGTAAACATTTTTGTTATTTTTCTTTTCGTTACAAATAAGCACGACTATCAA
>JASFWT010000095.1:0-3982 GCA_050049075.1 Candidatus Babelota bacterium
GACTTAATGCTCAAGCTTTTTTCGGTGATGATACATGCTTCTAGGTTAGCGTTTACTTGGACTGCGTTGGGAGCAAGGATAGAGTCAAGAATGGTTTTTGCGGCAGCTGATTTAATATTGCGGCAGAAATAAATATAGCGAACAATCTTGTCGGTGTCGGGAAGCTTGTCTGGGGTTATGCCTTGTGCAGATGAGTATGATGGCAGCGGTGTTTTTTGGTGTTCCTGCATAGAAACAATGCGGTGTACCCCATCAACTTCAACAGCGGTAAAACCATTTGCCTCGAGCAGGGTGTACAGTGTATTCCACGCCTCGGTTAATGTCATTGGCTTGCGTGAAGTGAGGCTTACTTTGATGTTTTGTAGGTCCTTGTGTGGAATCAGGTCAAAGTTTTTTCGCTCACTTAAGTAGGTTACGACACTTGCAAGCGAAGCACTTTCAAAATTGAGGTAGATGGTTGGTTCTTCCTCTTGAGGCTCGGGTGTATTTTTGTCACTCTCTTGAGCAGCAATGGGGCCTGGTTTTGCGCTCGGCGAGGAAGCGGGGAGTGGTTGTGCGGTTGGTACGCTTCCTGCTTGAATAGCATCTTCAAACGAAGAAACCTGCCCTTGTAGACCGCCGCTTATAATACTGAGGCTGGCAAGTAGTAAAATAAGCTTGTTAATATTGTTTCTACCGCACATTATTCCTCCCAGAACTGTTTGCGTTTCTTGGTCGCAATAGTGAGGTTAACGGTGATCACTTTGCCTTCGCCTCGTTCAATTTCTAATTCTTTTATGTACACAATCTCATGCTTATCAAGAGCACTCAGTAATAACACCATGTTCTGGGTTGTTTGTTTCTTGAAGGTCACGGGCAGCAGCACTTCATCAAAGGTGTCATTACCTTCAATAGAGCGGACCTCGGTGTCCCAGTCGCCTTCAGGCTGCACATTGTGCTGACGATAAAAAGTTTCAAAAAATGTTTTGATATTAAACCCTTTATTGTCACTTAAAATGTCCTGAATCCGTTCTTCTTCAGCTTTGATTTTATCGCTTTCTACGACGATTTTATCGTTCTTGCGAACCTGGTCGTACAGCTGAGTTAGTTGCTCTATTTTAGCGGCACGAGAGGTATAGAAGAGGTATACCGTGCCGACACAGCCAGCAAATACAATACCCAGCAGCACGCCAAGGTATTGCTGAAATCGTTTAGAATCAAGCGAGAGTATATGGGAGATAACTTTTTCTTGAATATCCATTCTACTCCTCGCGCTGTTTAAAGGTGGCTCTAAATTTGACGCCATCGGCAGCAGGGACCGGGTCAACTTCATCCGTAAGGATCAATGTTTTAGCGTTGCGCATATCCTCTTCGAGGTTAGCGAAATGTTTAAAGTGGTCACTGCCTGTTTCTGAACGGAAGAAACCTTGGATTTCAATTGGATGGCTTTCCGCCTCTTCGCCGGTAATCGATATTTGGTCGATAGTAAGGTCATATTTCTTCTTGTTAAAGACAGTGAAGAGCTCTTGCAGAATTTCAAGAGGGCGTAGGCGCTGCTTGGAGAATGGCATCCACATCTCTTCCTGTTCTTTTACGTGTTCAGCGGCATCTTTTGCCAATGCTTTCACGCTTTTTGTACGTTTGCGCTTAGCCACGCTTTCTGGAAACACTTTTTTGAGCTTGCGAAGTTCTTTTTTTTCGATCCGGGCAATGCGATTGTTAAGATCACGCATTTCAAGGAAACCGTGAAGACCGAGGCCACCAAAAAGGAGGAAAAGTAAGGCGAGCGTCGTTGCAAGTTGACGAGAAAGAAGCGGGCGTGGTGAAAGTTCTACCTCTTTTTGGCGCAGGGTAAACTCATCATAACGCTCATGGATAAAAGCGGTGCCAAGAGCACGTGTATACGAGCGCCATGCTTCTGGCTGCAGTAGCTTTGCTTTGTTCTTAATGCCTTTTTGCGTGCTCAGCTCTTCTGTTGGTAGCGGTTGTCCCGGTATGCCCAAATGTTCAGTGCAGCGCGCCGTTAAGTCACTCTGAATGTCGGCAGGGCAGACAAAGAAGATCTTTTCAATGCTGAGCGGCTCCTCACGCTTCACGTTAAATGAAGAGAGCGTGAACTTGATCTCATCAAACAGCAAAGAGAGTGCGTTTTCCTCACCTTCTTGTGCTTCGCTACCGCGCGTAATGGTACGTGAAGCGATCAGCGTCTGTTTGTTCATGATATTGATGCGTGTTGTCTCGGTACCAACATCAATGAGAGCATAATCGTTTTTAATTTTTTCAAGTGATGGCAGGAAGTTGCATAAGCCAGCAAGTGCGAAGGTGTCTACGGTCAGGGCGTGAATTACAATGCCGGATTTTTCAAAGGTTTCTACGAACTTTTTAACATCATTTAGTTGCGCTGCAACAACCAAAATAGTTGATGCCTGTTTTACCTCACTTTTGCTGACGATAACAAAATCGATAACGGCATTTTCCAACTCAAAGGGAATGACCGGCTCCACTTCATATTCGACGACCATGCGAATCTTTTCTCGTTCTAGAAAAGGCACCGAGATCTCTTTGGTAATCACCTTGTCAGAGGGGAAGGTGACGCGGACTTCTGTTTTAGCATCGATGGTAGAGGCGATGCGCTTGAGCGCGGTAGAAAGCCGTTGATAATATGTTTTTGGATCGCCATCGTTGATAGTGTGTTCTTCTGCGGCCTTGATAACGGCACCAGAACGCTTTTGCACAATGCGTGTCACCTGTATGGTCAAACCATCAATAGAGATGCCAACAATATGCTCGGCAAATAGCGGTTTACCCCCCAGGGTGCGAGGAAAAAACAACTCTTTTATCATCGTTGTTCTCCCGGAATACGTAACATGTTTTTCAGGCCGCTACGACGAGACAATAGTGGCCGTGGCATTAGTTCTTCCTGTGTCGGTTGTACAACGACTGGCGCTGGTGGTGCTGTTTCTTCTTGAGCTTCAGCAACCGGTGCTTCCTGAGCAACTGGAGCGCCGAGCAGTGCTTGACCAAGCGAACCACCAGAAAGAAGTTTTTTCAGCTGCGCGCGACGCTGTTGAATAGCATCATCAATGTCGCTTGGTGGTTCTACCTTTTCAATGGTCATTGTTGTTTCTGCCGCTTGCTGCGGTGCTTGTTGTTGTGCAACCTTCGCTACAGGATCTTGTACCAGCTGTTGTGCCTCTGGGGCTGGTGGCATTTCGATCAAAGCTTTCTTTTGTTGCATTGGCAGTTGTTCGACAAAAGGAGCTGGCGCTGGTGTCGGGACTATCGGCTCGTCAAACGCTCCTTGTGGCAACGCAACGGCTTCAGGCTGTACACCAAGTGCTTGTTCTTCCAGTGGCGCTGGTGCAACAGGCATAGCTGGTTTTGGCTTGGTTATTGGTTCTTCACGGGTCGGCATGACTGGTGGTACCGCAGGCAATGGTTGTTGTGGTGCACGCACCTTGGCGCCAGGCAGCGAAAGCGTTTCTGCCGGATAATCACCAGCTGTAGCGCGTTTTTTCGCCTCGCGATGTTTCTTTATGTACTCTTGTGGCGATGCTTCTTCATCAGCAATATGCATTGTTTTAATTTGTTTTTTCGCCATTTGGGAGCGGTACAATGGATCATGTTGAATATCCACGGTGTTTGGTTGATACCGTGCGTTTGCATAGTCGGTTACTTTGTGTGCGTAGCTTTCACCTTCGGCGTTAAAGAACCAGTTATACAGAGGGTCTTTTGTTTTGTCGGTTTGAATGGCTTCCCCAACCTGTGAGGTTGCATCATGCAGTTTCATTTTAGTGTAGAGCTCAACGCCCGGTGATGAGCGCGGCTTGATGATAGTTGGACTCAGGAAGATGAAAAGATATTCTTTTGTGGTGCTGCGGGCGCGGTTTTTAGCCAACCACCCAAGCAGCGGAATAGAGCCAAGAATAGGAACTTGTCCTCCTGATTCACTAATCTTTGTTTTTACAAAACCACCCAGTGCAATGACTTGGCCATTGGCAAC
>JASFWT010000097.1:0-3957 GCA_050049075.1 Candidatus Babelota bacterium
ATGCCCCTTGCCGCTAATGTTTCTATAATTTCTTTGCTTGAGCGATTGTGCTCTCTTGCATATTCGTGCACGCGCATACTGCTGCCCTACTCTTCGCCGTCTACGATAGACGATTCTTCTGAAGATGATTCTTCTGATGCAGCAGCAGGCTCTTCAGATGGCACAATAGATAGCTCATTAGAGTCATCTTCGAGCGCATCGGCCTCAGCAGCATGTTCTTGCTGTGCAGCCTCAAGTGCAGCCATCGCACCCTTCTCAACAGCGCCTTCCTGTAGCTGGACATCAAGGCCAGTCAAGCGAGACACCAAAGAGATGTTTTGTCCCTGTTTGCCAATCGCAAATGAGCGCTGGTCTTGCGGTAGCCACACGGTGGCCGACTGCTCGGCTTCGTTCACGGCAACCTTGTCGATCTCGGCCGGCTTCAGCGCCGTAGCAACAAGCTCCTCAAGACTCTCCGTGTGCTCAATAAGGTCGATTTTTTCCCGGCCAAGCTCTTTTAGAATTGGCTTGATACGCACACCACCAACACCAACACAGGTGCCGACTGGGTCAATCTCAGAAGAGTTTGAGGAAACAACAACTTTGGACTTGTACCCTGGTGCGCGAACAACTTTTTTGATCTCCACAACGCCTTCAAAAATCTCAGGAATCTCCAGCTCCAAAAGCTTGTGGATAAATTCTGGTGAAGCGCGGTCAAGAATAATTTGGTGATCACCACGAGACTGCTCCATAACCTCTTTGAGCAATGCACGAACAGGATAGCCAACACGCAACGCCTCTTCCGGAATAGAGCACGACATTGGCAGGAAGGCCATGGCCTCACCCATTTTGACAACAAACCCAGAGCGCTCTCGCTTGTTAACCATGCCGTTAACGATGGTACCCTCTTTCGGCTTGAACTCATCGTACACAACACGCTGTTCAAGCTCTCGCATGCGGCCAGCAATGTATTGCTTGGCAACCATCATTTCGATGCGGCCAACAGAATCGTTGAACGGCTCGTGAATGGTGTCCCCTGCAACAGCGTCTGGTTGGTAGACTCGTGCCCTACGCAGAGAGATCTCAAGGTCGTGATCGGCAACGCTGCTTACCGCTTCTTTTTCTGCAAACACATCCAGCGTTCCCGCCTTTGCGTTGTATTTGACCCTAAAGGTAATGTCGGGGAATTTGCGTTCGTATGCAAGGGTGATGCCCTCTCGAACAACTTCAATAACTTTTTCTTTATCTACATTGCGCTCTTCAATGAGCGCTTCGATTACATCAGCAAGGTTCACGTTTCTTTTCTACTCCGGAGCAAGAATCAGATGGATTTTGGATGGTACCATGGGCGACTTGCTTCCCAGCAAGACGGGACCATTCTACCTGTTTTACAGAGAAAGTGAAGCACTCCAACATAAGCACACCGCGGCAGCGTAATGTATTACTCTTTATTCATTTACATGAAATATAATAATAATAAGGGGGGCGGTTTTATGTGGATAACTCACTTTTTTGTCTCGAAACACCCCTGCTGCAGACGGAATTCGATGACCGAGAGTATGTGGATAACTATGTGGATAACTTGTGGATAACTTGTGGATAACTTTTTTCCACCCTTGAAAACCCCCCGCTGTGGGATCCTTTGCGCGGGCCACCCTTTGAAGCCCCCTGCTGTTGCTGCAATCGAAACACCCCTCAAAAGTTTTCCACCACTTTTCCACAGGTTATCCACATAGTTATCCACATTATATCCTATCTGAAAGCACGTTTCTATTTGTGATGGGTGAGTTGTGCAATTTGGCGTGCTTTAAGCAAAAAGGGGCTCAAATTTTAGCCATAATCTTTTGCATGTCGGCCCAGACATCTGCCTTAGCGGACGGGTTGCGCAGCAAGTAGGCGGGATGGTAGGTGGCAATTACCTCAAAATCATCTACCTGAATAAATTTACCACGAACTTCTTTGAGAGTTGCTTGGTCGCCCAAAAGTGCGCGCATGGCGCTGGCGCCAAGGGTGCAGATTATCTTTGGTTTAATGATGGCGATTTCTTGCAGCAGGAGGCGATCAATGCAGGTAGTGCTTTCTTTGGGGAGCGGTGCGCGGTTGCTTGGTGGGCGGCACTTTACGGTATTAGAGATGTATACGGTTTCTCGTGATAGCCCCATTGCCTCTATGATTTTCGTCAGCAGTTTGCCCGATCGGCCGACAAATGGGGCTCCTTGTAGGTCCTCATCGCGCCCTGGCCCCTCACCAACAAACATAACGGTTGCATCTGGATCACCGACACCAAACACCACCTGTGTGCGCCCTTGCGTTGCCAGTGGGCACTGTGTGCACGCGGTATACTTCTCTTTTAATGCGTCGAGTTGTGCTTTTTTTGTTGTCAGTTCTGCTGGTTCATCGGCATACACTGCCCCTGCAGAGCGAGAGAGTAGAAAACGTAAATACTCTGAAATATCTTTGTGTAATTGAGACATACCAGCCCTTTCTTTTTTGTGGTAGCGGGCAGTATATCTTTTTGCGTGACAAACGGCGCCCTTTTTCTAGAGTGCTTTACGGTACATGGTTAAGAACTCATCCCACGTATTTGTTTGTGCAAAGCGGGTTTTGGCGTATGTTGGGTACTTGCGGTATTTAGGGAAGTAGATTGATAAACCACGCGCGTGAGGCAGCGTTATTGGTGCGTGAGTGTTCTTAATAACGGCAGTGACAATTGCATTTTCTACGCGCGAAAGAAGCGCAAAAAGACTGTCGCTTGGGCTGATTCGTGCGCGTACGTTTTGGCAGAACTGATGAAGGTCTATATAGCTGTCATCGTAGAAGGTCGTTATCAATGTTTTATTGGTGCGAACATTTTTAATGGCGTTGTGGACGGTTCGGCCACGTTCAACTAGTTCATGTGTCTCGGGGTCGGTAATGTCTTTAAGGTTGATGCCTTTATAGGAAGCGATCGGCTTAAGCGCATCGTTAAGGCCGGTTGCGAGGGCATCAATGGCGCTGTTGAGAGCGTCTGTCTTGGTGGTATCAACTGCAGAGAGGGTGAAATCAAGCACTTGGTGGTATCGTTTATAGGCAGGGGGGACAAACTCGCCAAGCATTTCTCGTCGATACGCCACCACAAGGTGTTGCGCTAATTCTCGTGGCGACAGGTTTTTTTCTGTCAGGGGGCGCAGCGACTCGGCATAGTTCCAGCCAGAGCCCCAGCCCGATTCTTGTGAGGCAATGATATAGTCGGCGTATTTGCCAAACTCAATACAACTTTCAACCATGGCCATTAGGCATGCATCAAGGCACAGCAGGTCAAAAGTGCCCTTGGGCAAGAGGTTTTTACACGCCGCTTCCAGCACCTCTGCAAAGTAGGCGCCACTTAAGAAGGTGCGACGGATGTCGTTGCTGGCGATGCCACGACGCTCTTCTGGTGGCCACTGTGCTGGGTTTTTAACCTCGGGCGCATAGTTCCATGAAGTTTCCGGTAAATCAAGAGCGCCAGAGCCATGGTTCCATACAAATAACGCGTAGTTTTTTGCAGGGAAATTTTGCACGCCCCATCGAATAAAGTCATAGAGGGCCGTTCGCGTCCCAGAGGCGTTACCGACTTTTTTTGGTGCACTTTCGTGAAAGAAAATTTTGTTCTTTCCGGCCTCTAGTCGCACAATGTTTTTGTCACCGCTTGGCGGTCTTTTTGTTGGCGTATCAACAATGTTGAGCGCGGGGTAACCGGTTTCTTGTCCCCACTGTGTATAGTCTTTGTAGAGCCACTGATTGGTGTCTAACTTGTCCACCTCGGCAACAATGTTCATGTTGCTACAACCACCGACGTCTTGCATCTGCATTAAGCTGATTGGGACATAGAGGCCAAGGTTGTTTACACCGGCAAAGTAAACTAAAACGGTCCACTCTTTTTGTGGGTTTTGTGCGCGAGAAATTTCTTCTCTTTGTGGTAGTGTTGACTCTGTGGAAGTGTTGCCAGAAGAAGAGATT
>JASFWT010000098.1:0-3948 GCA_050049075.1 Candidatus Babelota bacterium
CAGGCCATTTTGCGGCTGAGTAACGCTGGTAGTGAGGTGTTCTACGCCTCGAAGTCGTTTCGCGATCCAGTTCATCGCTTTGTGAAACACGTTCATAGATTGGCCTTTGTCGCCGCTAAACCCTTCCTCGGCTAGCTGACGTCGTGGTGTAAAGATTACTCTAAAAACTGCAGCGCGTTATGAGGAGTAGCGCGCTCTACGTTCTGCAGCTAAGACTATATCTTTTTTCTAGAAAGACAAGTGAAAAGAGCTACTATTGCAACCATCATGATCTCGATCGTTACGACGGACGTGCGTAGATCGTCGGGAAACAGAAGAGAGGTGTTGAGTGGGATCGCCACCAACGGAATTTTACGCAGCAGTACTTTAATAAAGACCAAACCGGCATGAGCACCAGCACTTGCTGCCAAACTGCGCTGCCATACGGCGATAATTGTTAACAACATACCCAATAAAAAGAGGCCAGTCCCTAGGCGCCACTCGGTAGTGACCAGTAACCATGGTGCATAAATTCTGTGCACCAAAGAGAAGAGGATTGAGCTATAGATGGCGCTGCTCAGTAAGCCATGGAAGCGACGAAAGTGGTCAAACAGCAAGCCGCGAAAGATAAGTTCTTCGCTCCAGGCTAAAAAAAAGGTTGCAACAAAGCCGCCAAGCAGCGTCAACCAGCGGCGAGAAATAAGGGCGAAAGCGCTGGCATGAAAGGTGCCCGCGTCAGCAATGACATACAGGGCAAGAAGTCCAATGTGGGCGATGGCAAACCAAAAAAAGAAGCGGGCAAAAAGGCGCAACTGTGCTGGGGAGGATGGCCAGGAGAAGTGACTATAGAGCCTTTGAAGGATGCTGTGTTTTTGAATGCTGGCAAAACAGCATACCTGCCAGACGGCAGCAAGAAGAATAGCAGCGCCGCCTACACCTCGCGTGAGGTAGAGAGAGAACGAAGGGGAGAGCCAAGTGGCAAGAGGGTCAAGAAGGTGAAAGGCGCAGAAAAAAGAAAGGACCGATCCAAAGATCGGTCCCATACTTTTTCGTAACGCATCAAGAGATGCTGTCACGTACCGTGCCTTACTGAGAAGAACGGATGTTTTCTTTGAGAGCTTTACCAGGCTTGAAGCGAGGAATGTTCACTGCAGGAAGAGTGATGCGCTCTTTGGTTGCTGGGTTGATACCAACACGCTCAGGACGGCGAGATACCCAGAAGTTACCAAAACCTGTGATAGAAACTTTTTCACCTGCGCGAAGGTTTTCTTGAATGATGTTTGTCATTGCAGACAGAACACGCGCGATATCTTTTTTGCTGAAGTTGGTTTCGTCACTCAGCACTGAAATCAATTGACTTTTGTTCATAAGTCGCCTTTCAAGGGTTGTTTAGGTTGAAACGTAACGCATCTGTCCGGAAATCTAGTGGTCATTGATTTCTTTGTCAAGAGAAATTGGGAAAAAAGCCCCAGTTCTACGCGTCTTTGCTTCCACTGGCTCCTCTGTGTACTTCTTCGTTGGCATTGCACGCTGACTGCAGTACACTGTGCCCCGCACTTTAGAAAAAACCTACTACAAAGGGATTTTATGTTTGTTGACACCCATTGTCACCTGAATATGATGGTCGAAAAAGAACGAAATGAGGCGCTGCATAAGGCTCATTTGCCACACATCGACGCCTTTGTTGCCAAGGCGCAGGCGGCTGGGGTAACCACCCTTATTAATGTGGGGACAACGGTTGGCGAGACATATAATTCGTGTACGATCGCGCGCCGTCATGAGCGCGTCTTTGCTACCGCTGGTATTCATCCGTGCGATGTCACTGCCACCTGGCAACAAGACTTTCGTGACCTAAAAGCAATGATTGATGAGCGTCGCCGTAATAAGATCATTGCGCTTGGCGAGACCGGTCTTGATTTCTATCACCAGCCATTTGATGCGCAGCTCCAGGAAGCGGCGTTTCGCGCCCACATCGAGCTGGCGATTACGCTTGATATGCCCCTCGTCGTACATGTTCGCGAAGCGGGTGATGAGGCGCTTAAGATTGTGGAGGAGTATCGCCACGAAGCGCGCGGCGTCATTCATTGTTTTTCTCTCGAATTGATGGTAGCACGCGAGGTGACCTCGTGGGGATGGTTGATTGGTATTGATGGACCAGTCACGTATAAAAAGAATGATTATTTACGAGAGATTGTTGCTAACGTTCCGCTGACCAGTCTGCTGCTGGAGACCGATGCGCCGTTTCTGACGCCACAGGCATTTCGTGGCAAGCCTAACAAACCGGCCTACCTGCCGTTTGTTGCTCAAGAGATTGCGATACAGCGAGGGATCACTGTGGAAGAAGTGGGGCGCGTGACCACACAAAATGTGAAAAAGCTTTTTGGGGTTTGATCTTGCAAGATCCTGAAAAGGAACTTCCCGGGTTTGACCCGGGACCTAGAAAAATGGACCCCTGATCAAGTCAGGGGCAGGATTTGGTTCTATTCTCTCGACCCCGGATCAAGTCCGGGGAGTAGATGTCTAAGGGGCCGGGGAGTCACCTGTTCAGGGAGACGGCGAGAGATGTCACCCTGACGCATGTCAGGGCCCAGTGCACAATTGCTTCAAATAATAAATCAAGAGGCGATGGCTCATCCTGGTTGATGTACCATCGCCTCTTTTGTTTTTATATGGGAGTATTCGTGCATTAGATCCTGAAATAAGTTCGGGATGACGGGTATTCAGAGTTCAGGATGACGGGTGTTCGGAATTCTGGAAGACAGTTGTTAAGCCTACAGAACCTTTTTCTTGAAGCGCTTTTTGTACTCTTCTTCGGTGACAAACAGCGGGCGCTCGAGGTGTTTATTGATTTCGTTTTGATCTTTGCCAGGGGGATCAAAGTTGTCGTCGTTGTATGGATCGCGTAGCACGGTGATGCCAAACAGCTGGGTGATGGTTTTTGGCAGCTCAATACCATGCGTACGCAGCCACGGTTCATTTAGATAGAAGTAGTACACATCACGTGGATCAAGTGCGGTTGGGCTTTTCTGTGGTGTGCGCTCCCAGCTGAGGTCGATGATGTGTGCAAGAATTGGCTCAACGATCTGAGAGTAATCCATTGCCAAAATCCCACTTACCATATGGAAGTTATCATCATCACCGCCGAGAATAAAAGTGTTGCTGGCGTGGCAGTTACGCGCGGCAAACATCAGGTCGGAGTTGCGAATACAGTCGGGCAGCGTAAACAGCGAGTCGGTCTTCTTCATAATATCTTTGCAGACCAAGTCAAATGTCTGGTTGCTGCGTGAGTCACCGTCGTGAAAGAACGTCAAACCGTTCTCGTCACAGTGCTCCTGCACGACGCCAAGGCGGCTTGCTACGTGCTTGGGCAGGTTGTCGGCGCAAAAGCTATAAACACAGCCAACGCTTTTGGTGTGCGGCTGCAGCAGCTTGGTGATAGAAGGGAAGATATTTGGATGTACCATCGGAATGGTAACGGTACGTGCATGCGCATATGCTGGCCAGGTCGGACAGGTATCTGACAGCAGCTCAGAATCGGTGTCATCGGCGTAGGCGATCACCACCATCGGCTTAAAGATTTTGCGCTTGACCATCGCCTGCTGCAGACGAGAGGCCATGCGTGTGCCAACGGTAACAATAAAGGGAAACTCATCTTCAAGAATGTAGACGGCCTGCTCGGCAGTAAAATCTTCATCGTAGCAGCGACCTTCCTGTAGTACGGGACGGTACTCTGACCCATCGTCGGTTCGCAGACCGGCATCAAGAAGCTCTCTGTGTAAGCGCAGCTCTAGGAGCGACATGTGGGGGGCGACAAAACTGTAGAGGTGACGAAGGGTGAAGCGGTGTTGCTCGCCATCAAGAATGATATGAAAGTCTTCGGGGCCCATCACAATACCGTGACGAATCATTGCGGTCTTACTGACAACCAGGCGCGAGGGGCTGGGATAGATTTTAACGGGGAGCTCGGAG
>JASFWT010000004.1:0-12688 GCA_050049075.1 Candidatus Babelota bacterium
GGTCAAGTGCTAGTCGATGTCCACCAAACAAGCCGCCTTCGGTGCTATTCAAGACATTCACGGCGAGCGTAAACCCGTCAGATAAGGCCTTACCAATAAGAGATGCCTCGCCGCTTTTCGCCAGGATAGTAGCCAGCACTAGTTGTTTTTCCTCTCCCGAAAGTAACGGCTTCTCCCAGACACTCCCCGCAACGGTGATCGGAGGCTGTGGGGACAGCTGTTCTTTTTCTGTTTCTTCTGGTGACTGTAATGACGGTTCGCTGGCAGGAGACTCTGCTAGTTCATGTGTTGCCGTAGCGCCTCGATGCGAGAAAAACCAGTAAGCGCCCCCGACGAGGGTAATAAGAGAGGTAATTGAGACAAGAATGATAGCAAGACGTTTGTTCATAAAATCCTTCTGTACTACAATGCGTGACTCGCATGGTACCGACAGACACAAACGAAAGTAAACAATGTTACTGATCCTCTCCGGCCCCTCAGGCGCCGGCAAAACAACGCTGGCTGATTACCTCCTGCAGCAAATCCCTTCGCTGCAGTTTGTTGCTACTTGCACCACCCGCGCACCACGTAACGGCGAGCGGCCAGGTCGCGACTATAACTTTGTGTCCCCTGAAGCATTTGAAGCGAAAAAGCAGGCTAACGGCTTTATCGAAACCAACTTCTATAATGGTAACTGGTATGGCACCCCAAATGATTTTGTTACAAAAGAAAAGAGCGGCGAAGCATTTGTGGTAGTCCCCGACGTTAATGGCGCAAAAGAAATCACCAAACTGGTGCCACACGCTACCGCCATCTGGATAACAGCGCCACGCAAAGAACTACGCAAAAGACTGGAGTCGCGCGGCAGCGAAAGTGCCCAAAAGATTGAGGGGCGGCTGCAGCGCGCCGATGCCGAGGAGCGCGAAGCGCGCGAGAGCGGCGTCTATAAGCATATAATCATCAATTCATGCCTATCATCAGCCCAGGAAGAGCTTGCGACACTGGCAAAAATGCAACTCTCTACCTAATCTTCAAGTGCGACGGTGCGCTCTGCCTGCATGATGGCGTCACGATCAAGCACATCATCCTCTGACTCTGGCTCGATGATGCCCATATCAACGAGAATTTCTTGTGCAATATGATCATCTACCAGTAGGCGTTCCTCGCCAAGATTATCGATAACAGTATTGCCGTAGAGGCGTGCGCGATCTCGCATGCGCTCAACCAGGGATTCGATATGCGCACCTGACTTACCTTGCAGCTGTTGCGCCAGCTGCATACTATCGGCTTCGTACGCATACCCTTTCTGGCGAAGCAGCCACTCAACATAGTTATCAATAATTTGGTAGCGCATACGTGTTGTTGGTGATTTCACCTCAATATGGTAACGAAGGCGGCGCCTAAAGGCGGGATCAATATCAAAAAAGCGGTTGGTCGCGCCGATGATGAACACGTCACCGCGATCCCCAAACTCCAACATCTTGCGCAGAAGCGGACTCTCCCCTTTGTCGCGATCAAGTACGAGGTTTTCAAGCTCATCAAGGAAGATCATGGTTTTACCCATCTTGCGGGCTTTTACAAACATCTCTTCAAGAACAATAATCTTGTCAGCAGTGTGTTTGATCTTGTTAAAGTCGTCGGCCATTAGTTCAATCAGATTCCAGCCGGTACGATGAGCAATTGCCCGCGCTAATGATGTTTTACCGGTGCCTGGGGGGCCGTAGAGCAAGGCGCCCTTAAGCTTGTATTCTCTCTGGCGCTCTTTTGGTTGATTGTTATACCAGCGAACGGTTTCTACAATTTCATTCACGTTACGCTGCACTTCAGGGGACAGCACCAGCTGCTGACCAGCGGCTCGGCGCTTATCGTCACTAATTGATTTAGCAGCCTGGACAGTATAAATGCTCGGCCGATCAAACGCTTCACGAATCTTGCGCTTAACCCACTCGGTACCTCCCATGTGGTGGAAGACAACGGCGGCGGCGCTCATCATGAACATGAGTTTTGCCGCTGAATTAATCAAATGCGCATTTCGCTCATACCAGAGGCTATATGGCGTCATAATATGCTTGTCTAGTGGGGCAAGCATCCGACGAATTGGCCCCGTATTGTGCTTTGCGTATAACTGATTTATTTCACGATTCTCATACATCTTAAGACGATTGGGGATACTCAGCCTTTCCTCTCGCCATACTTCTGTACCAATTGCTTGACATATCTTTTCCTCATCAGTTCTTGATGATGCTCGATGCTCACCACTACTGCCCGCAGAGGCTCTTGTAGATGGCGATAAATCCCCATCATCTTTTCTGGGAATATCTACTGAGGGCGGCAAAGCCGTAGCGTGGTGAGGGGCAATAATTTGATACCCTTCAGCAATCTCATTCATAACTGACTCTAATGCTTTCCAGCGTGCATGCTGCCTGAGGTAACGATCTTTTGCATCACTAGACAACCTAAAGAAATCGTCATTGAGTTTGACGGCCTCAGCGTAGGGATCGCCATACCTATACGAGGGTTTTTTAATTTCTAAGGGGTCACTGCTTGCCAAGAGTGATCTCGGTGCAGGGGCGCCTGACGAGCCATCGTGAAATACGACCGCAACAGAACCCTTGACGGCTTCTCCATGAGATGCCTTCTTAAGTGATTCAGCATCCATAGCAAATAAGGAGACGCTACCAGAAAGAAGTAAAAAAGAAAAAATCTTGGAGAGTGAGAAAATACGTAAATATACGTTGTGACGCGTTAGCAAGCTCATATAAAAACCTTTCCCCCATAAGATGTAGCGATGTTCTCTAAAGAGTGTAGCAAAAGCACGCCTCTAAACAACACAGCCCGCTTTATTTCGCTATTTTTAGCCCATCTGCCCGTGCAAAAAGTGTGAGGCCGGCGGTGATGATAACAAGAGAGGCACCGTGATGCCAGGTAATAGCTTCACCCAGAAAGTAAGCACCGAATACCGTACTAAAGAGCGGGCATAAAAAGCCGCAAAACGTCATAAAGGGAATAGAGTAGCGCGTCAGCAACAAGCCATAGAGGTTGTAACTGATGCCATGCGCCAGCAGAATAAGCAGACTTAACCAGCCGACAAATGAGTGCCAGTCTGTCACCTGCAGCCAGGCCGGTCCCTCGGCGAAAAGAAAAGTAGGCACGCTCAACAAACCGCCAACTCCCATCGCAATACCATTAATGGTCAACAGAGAATGCCCAAGCTTCATTAGATCGGTCACCACAAACCAAGCGTAGCACGCGCTGGTCACGGCACCAAGCAGTACCAGCTCTGGCCACGATACCTGTCCCAACGCAGAGACCTCTCCCGGTTGCAGCTGCATCCAGATAATAGGAACAAGCCCCGCAACGCCAATAGCCATCGCGGACCATTTGCGCCCACTCAGGCGCTGACCACGCAGTGCATACGCCAGCAGCGCAGCTACAAACGGCGTCACCGCATACATAATGCTTGTTTTGGCGGAACTAAGGTGTTGTAATGCCCAAAATTCGGGAATGAAGGCGAGGTAGCAATGAAAAAGCGCTGCTTGCAAGAATAAAAACCAGTCACTGCATACCTTTCGCCATGATACACGACCAAGAAAAACAGCAGTAGCCAGCAAAAGAAAACCGGCGACAAGCATGCGCGTAGCGATAAGAAAGAACGGTGTCGAATACGACAGTGCCTTTTTGGCAATCGTGAATGTAGAAGCTAAAATTGCGTACTCAAGTGCGATTAATAGCATGATTGATTATTTCTCTGTTCGGTGATTTTATTTTTTATACACTTTGGCAGCAAAATGATCTCCGGCCTTGAGCTGGGGCCATTCTCCTAGATCCCGGGCCTGCGCCCGGGAAAAGAGAGTATGCCAATGCTAACAGGAACCAAGAGTAGCACACTTCCCCATAAAGCAGAATGTTGCCATACCACGCCCGTTACGGTTGCCATTACATACAGCACACAGAAAAGCCCGGTGGCAATACCGCCAGCTGCCCACGCGGCGCTGCCCCGACGCCGCCCACCGCGAGGCAAAACGGCAACTAGCAACCACGGCAACCACCACATCCATACACCACTTGCAACACGCAAGCCAATTTCGTGACGCGATTCTTTGTCGTTGCCTTGTAAGACGGTAGTGATTGCCTGCAATCGTGGTGCTACCTTTCTCCGCCCATCATCACTACGTACACCCGACCAATCGTAAGAAAGCCACAGCTCACCAAATGTATGCTGAATGATTGATTCCTTTTTGCGCTTGCCACGCTGCCGCATAGCATCATTCACCTGCACGATGCTCCCGTCACGCAGACGCAATCCCGCTTCTTCAAGCAGCGCAACGCGCGCACTTACCAGTTGTGTTGGGGCGCCGGCGCGAGTCACCAAAAGTCGCACGCGGTGCAACAGATCAGTATCACCATCTTTGCTTTTTCGTTCCCAGCCGATACGACACTGCTGCCCTAACTCATGCAGCTGCCCAGCCGGCAACTTTTTAATGAAAGAGTTTGTTTGTGCAATCATTTCTCGCTTTGCCCATTGGTAGCAGAGCGGCGAAAGCCAACCACAAATAATAAAATAAACCAGTCCCGACCCCAGCGAGACGGCAAAAAGAATGCGCCGCCATTGCTGCTGCAGCGCAGAAAGAGAAATAAAAATAAGGTATTGATCAGTCAGGTACAGCCAGTCGATACACATACCAATACTGGCGACCACGGCAAGAGGAAAGGCAAAAACAGAGAGACGAGGTACCAGCAAGGCAATGACTTGCGGGGTTAGTAAGCACGCCGGCAGTGTGCGCAACGTGAGTAAGTAATGAACGGAAAGAAAAACGGCTAGTAGTAAGCCATAGATTGCGGCGAATCGCCACAGCAGCTGTTGCAGTACAAAGCGAGTCACTCGCGATGCTCCCCAGGACCGCATGCTGGTATTAGTCGCCATCCACCCGCAGCTCTTCATCAACCAGGCGAATGCGCTCAATAGAGCGTGCCTTGCCGGTTTGTGTGTCAATCTTCAAGCAAATACCATGCAGCGCGTACGGCCCGCGGTGCTCTACCGCAAATTTTTGCGGCATCTGCGTCAGCATGTTCTGCATAATGATCTCAGTCTTCATACCCAGCATAGAGTTCTGCGCAGCGCAGCAGCCAAGGTCACAAATAAACGCGGTGCCTTTTGGTAACACGCGCTCATCAGCCGTTTGTACGTGAGTATGGGTTCCCCATACCGCAGATACTTTACCATCAAGAAAGTAACCCATCCCCTGTGTCTCAGAGGTGGTCTCTGCATGAAAATCAACCAAAATGATAGGAGTCTGGTGGCGCAGCATTGTCAGCGCGGTCTCCGCAGCACGGAAGGGACAATTAACCTGCTGATGCATGTAGATGCGGCCCTGCAGATTCAGTACGCCAACCTGGTGCTTACCAATCGGCACCACGGTTACCCCGGTGCCGGGACAGTCGCTGGGAAAGTTGTGTGGACGAAGCAGGCGATCGGTCTGCGTAAGGGTGTTATAGATTTGCCGCTGCCCCCAGATATGGTTGCCCGACGTAATGACATCGGCACCGGCATCATGAAGAGCTTTCACGATTTGTGGCGTAATACCGCGACCGTTATTCGCCGCGTTTTCGCCATTAACCACTACCATGTCGGCTTTGTATTGCTCCCGTAAGCGTGGTCCCCATTTAGCAAAAAGCTGCTGACCGGGCCGGCCAACAAGATCACCAATGCAGATAACAGTAATGGTATTGCTCATGCTGACTCCTTATTTGGCATACTCAATGGCGCGGGTTTCACGAATAACACTCACTTTGATTTGACCAGGGAAGTTCATTTCGCCTTCAATCTTCTTGGCGATATCACGTGCCAATATCAATGCTGACTCATCATTATGATTATGCTCATCAACGATAATGCGCACCTCACGGCCGGCCTGCAGCGCATACGATTTCTTTACTCCCTGGAACTTCTCACAGATCGCTTCCAGATGCTCAAGGCGCTTAATATAGGTAGATAACGTCTCGCGTCGAGCGCCGGGACGCGCGGCAGAGATAGTATCGGCAATCTGCGTAATAACATCATAGGTGCTTCTAATCGGCACTTCATTGTGATGTGCCGCAATGGCATTGACCACAATCGAATTTTCACCATATTCTTTTGCCAGGTCGGCCCCAACAATGGCGTGCGGCCCCTCAACCTCGGCCGAAACCGCCTTACCAATATCATGGAAAAGGCCACAGCGTGCGGCGATCAACGGATCAAGTCCCAGCTCGGCAGCAACCATGCGTGCGAAGTGGGCAACCTCTTTAGAGTGAATCAAAACATTTTGGGTGTAACTGGTGCGAAAATGCAGTTTACCAAGGAGCGTAACAATTTCGGGATGTACCGACGGCAAACCAAACTCAAGCACCGCCTGCTTGCCTTCCTCCTCAATCGTTTGATCAAGTTCTTGCTCGCACTGCTCAACAGTCTCTTCAATACGTGTTGGATTGATACGACCATCCTGAATCAGCTTTTGCAGGGCACGTTTCGCCACCTCGCGGCGCAATGGATTAAAACCAGAAATAGTCAGCGACTCTGGTGCATCACCTATCACAAACTCCATACCAGTGGCAACCTCGAGCGCCTTAATATTACGTCCCTCTTTGCCAATGATGCGCCCCTTCATTTCTTCGTTGGGCAGCGATACTACACCAGAAGAATGCATGGTAACCATATCAGCAAGGTAGCGTTGCATGCTGGTCGCGATGATATCGGTGGCGCGCTCCTTAGCGGTCAAGCGCGTTTCGTCCTCCACCTTTGCCAGCCATTGCTGACGATCAAGGCGCACCTCACTCTCAAGTGATTCGCTCAGCATTTTGCGCGCCTCGTCCTGAGAGAGATTGGCAACCACCTCCAGCTTGCGAACCAGGTCGGCATACAGTGATTTTAATTTTTGTTGTTCGGCGTCAAGACGATCTGACTTTAAGGAAAGCCCGCGCTCACGTTCCTGCTGGCGCTCTTGCTGTGAATGCAATTGCACTTCTCGTTCGCGCAGTACATTTTCTTTTTCTTTGAATGAGTGCTGGAGGCGATCAAGCTCAACTTGCGTTTTCTTCAACTGCAGCTCACCTTCATCTCGGCGGCGCTCAAGCTCGGTATCTAGCGCAGAAAGAGCATCATGACGACGCCTATCAACTTCGTGATGCATCTGCAGCAAGAGCTGGCGCCCGGTCACTTCTGCCTTGCCGCTGCGATAGCGACGAATGGCCAAAAAAGCAGGATACAAAATAACGCTTGTCGAAAACCCAAGAAGTAAACTCAGCGGGTCAAATGGAAGCATGAGACGGCCTTTCGAGAAGGACGCGCGAAATGGTCTACTTACTCCGCTGCAGCAAGGGCAGTGTTCAGGCGCTCGGTATGGGCCGTCAACTCACTGGCTTTTTCTTCCCTGCTTTTAATGAGGCCAACAAGTGTCTGCAAACTGGCAAAAAGCATAAGCTGCTCGTCACGGGCTGCAGGCACTTTGGTGGCAATCTCAGCAGTCGCTCCCTCAAGAAGCTGTGCCGCTTCATGCACATATGCCGCCGGCTCTTGGGTTGAGATACGATAGGTTTTACCGCGAACGGTTATGGTGATGGTATCAGCCATGCTTCGCATCTCCTGTTGCTACTCTGGTGAATTCTCACCAGCATGAAGTGATGAATCAATGCTGCTCAGAAGATCGTCCAGCGATGACATAATCGCCTCCTTTTCTTCACTCAGTGCCTCTGTGCTGCTTGAGGTCTGCACCAGGCTCGACTCAAGCTGTGTAGCATTTGCACGTAGCTCGTCATTTTCTGCCTTCAGCTTTGCAACTTCGGCACGCAAAGACGCATTTAATTCAATAACCGCGAGAACCCTTTGTTCAAGATCCTTCAACTGCTTCATGCACTCCTCCTTATCATGCATTATTGGTAGGAGTGAAGCGTAGCGGGGCAAGTAAACGCAGTTCAAGCGTTTATGTTTTTTACTTTGTCAGCAAGCTGCGTAAATATTGCTGGCTCAAAAATAGCGAGCTGGCTCAGCATCTTACGATTAAGCTCAATATCAAGCTTCTTCATGCCTGCCATGAAACGACTATATGAAAGTTCGTTGGTGCGGCACGCAGCGCTGATGCGAGTGATGAAAAGTGAACGCATATCGCGCTTGCGCAATTTGCGGCCGATGAAAGCAAACTCAAGAGCACGAAGCAGGGTTTCTTTCGCGCGACGGAACACGTTGCTGCGCTGTCCCCAGTAACCCTTCGTCTGCTTCAGCAGCTTTTTGTGACGTTTTTTCGTGGCAATACCACGTTTTACTCTACTCATTTCTTTTAAATCCTAGTTTGGTTCTAATTATCCGTTTGGCAAGAGCCGCTCAATGCTCTTCATGTCAGCTTCGGCGATGTAGCTAATGCCACGCAGGCCGCGCTTTTGCTTGGTAGTCTTCGCCCAGCCGTGGTGGCTAATGTACGCTGAACCGCGCTTAATTTTGCCTTTACCAGTCTTGCGAAAACGTTTTTTAGCACCCGAATGGGTCTTCATTTTTGGCATTCAAATTCCTTGATTTGAGTTATTTTCCCTTAAGGTAATACACTTTTGACCACAATAGTTTACCACGCTGTTCTTTTTCCTCAAGTAAAGTTCCCAAAGAAAGTGCGCTGAGGTCCTCATTAATGCGGGCCATCATCTTGGTGCCCACGACATTTGCGGTCATCATTTCACGTCCGCGGCGAAACTGAAGCGTAAATTTGACGCGCTTGCCATCAGTCAGAAATTCAGCCGCGCGGCGCAATTTAATCTGATAGTCTTGCTCGCCAATGTTTGGACGAAACTTGAGCTCTTTGATCTGAATGATCTTCTGGGTTTTCTTTGCACGGTTTTCTTGTTTTTTCTTGTCGTACAAATGTTTGCCGTGATCAATAATCTTGGCAATGGTCAGGCCATCCTTGACCCCAACCTGTACCAAGTCGAGTCCCACCTCTTGCGCACGCGCTAACGCGTCGCTGCGAGAGAGGATCCCAAGCTTTTCACCTTCAGCACCAATGACCATCATCTCTGTGGCTGTAATCAATTGATTGATAATGTGCTTTGGCTCTGGCAGGCGTCGCCCGCCTCCTCGTCCACCTTTCACTCACTACTCCTTTAATGCCGCACGGGCGTTCATAACCAATTCCTTAACTTTTGCAAAGAACTCTCCTTCTTGGAACTTCTTCACGCAGTTATCGCGCCCTTGCGCAATTTTTTCCTCGCCTAGATAGAACCAGGCTCCTGATTGTGTGATAATGCCAAGGCGTAGCGCCATCTCTAATAAATCAAGATCGCGACTAATACCATGACCAAAAATAAGATCAACCTCGGCGCGCGCAAATGGTGGCGCCACCTTGTTTTTAACAATTTTAACGGCAACCTTGTTACCAATCGGCTTATCATTCTTCTTCAGCGTTGCTACACGACGAATGTCGATACGAATCGATGAGTAGAATTTCAACGCGTTACCACCGGTGGTAGTCTCTTTATTGGCAAACGGCAGCCCACCAATCTTGTGACGCACCTGGTTAATAAAGATAAGAATAGCGTTGGTCTTGTGTACCAGCGAAGTTAGCTTGCGCAACGCCTGAGACATCAGGCGCGCCTGTACGCCAACGTGGTGATCGCCCATATCTCCTTCCAGCTCACTTTTTGGCACTAGGGCTGCAACCGAATCAACAACAATAACATCAACCGCACCAGAGCGAACCAGCATCTCAGTAATATCAAGCGCCTGCTCACCGTAATCGGGCTGAGAAATAATCAAATCATCAACATCAACACCCAATGCTTTTGCATATTCAGGATCAATTGCATGCTCTGCATCAATAAAGGCACAGGTGCCACCTTGTTTTTGCGCCTCTGCAAGAACCTGTAGGGTCAATGTTGTTTTGCCAGAGGATTCTGGCCCGTAGACTTCAATAACGCGACCGCGCGGCAAGCCGCCAACACCGAGCGCATCATCAATCAACATCGAGCCGGTAGAGATAGTGGCAACGTCGACTTTTGGCTTATCGCCAAACATCATTACCGAACCCTTACCAAACTGCTTATCGATTTGAGAAAAAACAACCTCAAGCGCTTTTTTGCGGGCTTGTGTTGCGTCAGTCGCTGCTGCTTTTTGTTTCATTTTTATTCCGTTTCGTAGGGTTATCGCGCTTGATTTGCCAGCATTTTTTCGTTGAGCTCAAGTGTAGCAGAACGCCGCAAAGATGCAATGAAGGCGCGGCTTACTTGCTGCCCATGCTCATCAAGAGCTTTGCGCAGCTCGTCACTGCTCTCGTCTTCAAGGCCACCATCTTCATCGTCGCTGGCATCAAGCTTTGACTCAATCAGTTGAATCAGATACACATCACTGCCTTTTGACTGACGAAGCACTTGCGCTTTACTTGAAAGGCTAAACGCTTTGCGCAGCCCACCATGCATCCCATTAAAAAAGTCAGCATTGGCGTCTTTGACTGAGAGGAGATCGGTTTCTTTCTCATCTGCTTTATACTCATCTGCTACCTCGCTGCGCTCCTTGCCTTCGACAAGTGCCTGATGCACGCGCGTCGCGATGCGCGCAACTTCGATCTGGGCTTTACCCGCATACATATCTTCTTCAACGCGATCGTTCACTTTCTCCAAAGAGGGAATAAATGATGAAGTACGCTCACTGAGCTGCACGAGGTAGTACGCATCTTCGTGCATAAAGAAGGTGAAGTCACCTTTTTCGCGCAGCTGATACAGGTGTGAAATGATATTGCCTTCCTTACTGTAGGAGTTACCTTTCGCCTGCTCAGCATCGCGCATGCTGTCGTGCGACTCCGCACGGCTCACCAGACGCTCTAGGGTTTCTTTTTTGCTGCTTGCATGGCGGCGCAACTGTTCAAGATTGCTGCGCAGCCACTCGAGAGAGCGTTTGCCTCGAACGGCAGTCATTACCTCATCGCGCACATCTGCCAAATCTTTTTCGCGTGCTGGAATACGTTCAACCAGCTGAATGATTTCATAACCACCTTCAACTTTGGTAAGCGGTGCAATCTCATTAGCTTCTTTTAGGCGGAACGCTGCAGTCTCAAAATCTTTGCCATAGGTGCCGCGCGAGAAGAAATCGCGCTCGCCACCATGGTACGCAGTATCGCTATTTTCAGACACCTCTTTCGCTACCTCAGCAAACAACTCTGGCTTATCAAGCACACGCACATACGCATCATTGGCGCGCTCAAACCCATCATCAGCTTCAGCGATGTAGATGTGGCGCACTTTCACCTTGGTCGGAATGCGATACAGCTTTGACTTATTCTTATTATAGAATCGCTCAATTGCTTCATCTGAGATCTCTACACTGTCCTCAAAGGAGCTTGGACGCAGCACCCAGTACTCGGCAGAGCGCTTTTCTGGCACACGATACTTTTCGCGATTTGCTTCAAAGTATTGCTTCTTTTCATCATCAGACAAATCGGTACGCTTCATGGCGCGGAGTGCCTTATCATACGAAACCACCAAGGCGCCAAACGACTTGCGCTGGTAGTCCCGCTGGCGATCATCTTTCCGAACATATGCCGGCTGATACCCGCCATTGCGTACAAAATCGTTAAAGAGGTTCGCCTTCATTTCTTGTTCTTTTTTGTCCTCAAAGTGAGAGACATACAGATGCTGCTGCTTTAGATATTGATGATATGCTGTTTCATTCAGTGTGCCATCAGCATTCACAAACGGCTGCAGCGTTTTTAAGAGCTCGTCACTGACAACCTCTGGGTGCAGCACGATGCCAGCTGGCGCCAGTGCACCTTCAACCAGTTTTTCATGGATACACATATCAAGGGCTGCTTGCGCCGGATCACCCAACCCAGAAAGCTGCATAAAGGTTTCTACTGGCAAGCCACTGGAGCGTGCGTAGGCACGCATCTGATTAATGCGCTCGCGCAGAGAGGCCACATGCTCACTATATTGACGAGAAGAGATGGCGCGACCATTAACCGTGGCTACCGTCGCAAACTGTGAAGAGCGCTGCACCATCACCAAGGATGAGGCGGCGATGGAGATAAGCACCGGCCATAGAATAATTTTCCACTTGCCGATCTCTTTTCTAAACATGTAAATCACGGACGTCTCCTTATATATAGAATGGGTGCAGTCAAAATGAGCGCACATTCTACTGACGGCGACACCGTTTGGCAACTGGGTTGCTGGAAATTTATAAAGGAGTAACGAGAGGTATCTATAAATCTGTACTACAATTCAGTCTCCCGACAGAACACTCCCAACGTATTTCGATATTTTTCTATAAAAAAGGATAAAGTTATGAAGCTTATGCATATTGTTTTAATAGTCGGCATTTCTCTCTCTGCACCTACAAACAGGTTGGCCGCTGCAAGCGATGATCTCGAAGCAGTCCGAGCGCGAGCGTTGGGGGGAGATGCTGATGCGCAGTTCAAGCTTGGGGTTATGTACGAGTTTGGTCGTGGCGTTGCCGAATGCAAGACAGAGGCGGTCAAGTGGTGGCGAATGGCCGCAGATCAGGGTCATAGAAGAACAGAGTGGCACTTAGAAAAACTACAAGAAAAAGCACCTTCGTCTATTTCTTTCGCAACGGCACGAGGTACTGGTGCCAGTGCGAAAAGTATGCCAACACCAGCAGTGACGCCAAGAAGCACATCAACCCGCGGCGCTGGCGGTGGTGGGCGGGGGGGGTGAGCGTCTGGGGGCAGCCCGGCCC
>JASFWT010000091.1:0-4144 GCA_050049075.1 Candidatus Babelota bacterium
GACATCATGCAAGACAAGATGGCACTGCAGCGTCTGAAGGAAGCTGCAGAAAAAGCGAAGATCGAGCTTTCATCAGCAAGTGAAACCGAAGTAAATCTTCCCTACATAACCGCAGATGCCAGCGGCCCAAAACACTTGGTATGCAAAATCAGCCGGGCCAAACTGGAAAGCCTCTGTGACAACCTCTTCAAAAGCCTCTTTGAGCCATGCCGCCAAGCATTGAAAGATGCAAACCTGGGTGCAAAAGACATCGACGAAGTAATTCTGGTGGGTGGTTCAACCCGTATCCCTAAGGTACAAGAGATGGTAAAAGAGTTCTTTGGCAAAGAACCGAACCACTCAGTTAACCCTGACGAAGTAGTATCTGCCGGCGCCGCAATCCAAGGTGGTGTATTAGCTGGCGACGTCACCGATGTTCTGTTGCTCGACGTCACCCCTCTCTCTCTGGGTATTGAGACCATGGGTGGTATCGCAACAAAAATCATCGAGCGCAACACAACCATTCCAACCAAGAAATCTCAGGTCTTCTCTACCGCGGAGAACAACCAAACCGCTGTAGATATTCATGTCGTACAAGGTGAGCGCGAGTTCGCCAAGGACAACAAAAATCTGGGCCACTTCAAATTGGATGGAATCCCAGCAGCGCCAAAAGGCATGCCACAGATCGAGGTGACCTTTGACATCGATGCCAACGGTATCGTAAACGTATCGGCCAAAGATAAAGGCACCGGCAAAGAACAGCACATTACCATCACCGACTCATCAGGCATGGAAAAAGATGACATCGAGCGCATGGTAAATGAAGCAAAAATGCATGAGGAAGAAGATAAAAAGCTGAAAGAGGTTGTCGAAAAACGCAACAGCCTTGATAGCTTGATCATGCAAATCGAAAAAACTCTCAGCGAAAACAAAGAAAAAGTACCGGCAGAGGAGGTCGAGAAGGTAGAAAAAGCCCTCGAGGAAGCCAGGCTGGTACTCAAAGAGAAAGCAGAAGACGGCGACGCGCTTAAAAAAGCAAGCGACGACCTAATGCAAGCGTCTCACAAGATAGCTGAGATCCTCTATAAAGAAAAGCAAGCCGAAGCTGGTGCCCCTGAAGGTGCTGACGCTGCCGGCGATGCGGGTGACGATACCCAGCCTCAAGACAAAGGCCCTATCGAAACCGACGCAGAATAGCAAACACTGCTCACGCAGATAACATGTCACCCTCGCTTGCCGAGGGTCCAATAAAGACCTCGAGATAAATCTTGGGGTCTTTTCTTATGCGCATCCACTACATCACTGAATGGCAGTTTTTGGAGGCAGTGCGGCATCATCCCGGTCGAGCTGTTCGAGCACCCTACTAATCGTAGTCTTCTGGGCGAAGACTGGTAGCTCGACAGCGGCAAGGTGCCGGGACCTGGATAAAACGCAATGCGTAGCATTGCTTCCCTTAATGTATTGACCCCAGTAAATTAACCTCTCTACAATTTCCTTAGGTTATAACCCCTTAACAATCCACTTCGTGTGGCAGGAGATTTGTATGAAAAAGTTTGCATTGATGATGTGCCTAGTAAGCTGCTTGGCCGTAACAGCTGGCTGCTGGAACCCATTTGCTTCATTCTTCGGCAACAAAGCTGAAACTGAAGAAGTAAAGCCTTCATAAGCGATTCCGCTTAGACTAAAAAAGAGCCGACGTAAAAATCGGCTCTTTTTTTTATCTGATGACCTACACTGGGATATTGACTCCTAATAAAAAAGGCCCGTCGAACTGGGTTCAACAGGCCTTCCGTATTGTTACGTTGGTCGTTCGTATCAATACTGATACTAACTCGCGTCATCATTAGACACGGGGGTAAATCCAACTGCTCCCAAGAATGCCTCCTGATTGGGCTCCCTGTCAAGGAAGTTGTGCAACATTTCTGAAGCTGGAATGCTGCCACCCGGTTTTAGAATGGTTTCACAGAACTTTGCGCCAATCTTTTCATCACGCAAGCCATGCTTTTTAATCTGCGCAAAACAATCATCGGCAAATACCTCTGACCACATATAGCAGTAGTATTTCGCTGAATACTCCTCAAGGTGTCCGAAGCTCGCAATACCATGGCTCCACTCTGCCGGCTGCGAATACGTTTGAAAGCGCTCACCCATCTGCTGCCACAAGGCAATGGGATCTTTTTCGCGGCTACCGGTATGCAGATCAAGCGATACTTGTGAAAGCGTGCCCTGCCCAAGATAATGCATCGCATTACCAAAATTCTTCGACGCCAAAAGTGAATCAATCATTTCGTCAGGGATTGGCTCACCCGTTAGATAGTGTCCGGTAACTTCTTTCAGGATCTTGCGATCAGATAACCAGCGCTCAAAAATCTGGGATGGCATCTCTACAAAGTCATGCTGCACCCAGAAACCAGCGGTCTTATGAAAAGAGGTACGCCCCAGAACATAGTGAATAGCGTGACCAAACTCATGAAAGAATGTCTCAGCCTCACGGTGATCAAGCAGCGAAGGCCGATCAGCCGTTGCTTCTGGAAAGTTACAGACAACCAGATTAACCGGAATCTGCTCACCCGCAGGACCTACCTGCTCTGATGAACATGCATGCCCATACTTATTCTCGCGTGGAAAGAGATCAAGCAGAATATAGCCCAGCAGCTGCGAACCATCTTTTGCATACACCGACAGCACACGAACACTTTCATGCCATGCATTGGTTACGGTCTCACGACGCAACTGAATACCAAGGAACTGTTCATAAATATGGAAAATGCCAGAGACGACTTTTTCCAACGGAAAGTACTCTGCAACTTTACGATGATCCAAATTAAAGTGCTTTTTGCGATACTGCGTCATCACATAGCCAAGATCACCGGGACGAAAGCGCCCTTTCTCATCAAGCTCAACACCTTCAGGAAGCTCAGCCGTCAAAGCAGCTATCTCTGCAGGAAGTGCGCGATGGGCATGCGCCATGATGCCGTCAAGGAAATCTTGTACCGTTTCTGGATCACGTGCCATATCAATTTCCAACACATACGATGCCCAGTCTTTATAACCAAGCAGCTGCGCCAGGTCGTAGCGTTTCTCTACCAGCTCTTTGAGCACAGGAATGGTGTGCGGATAACCACGATTAGAAAAAGCCTTAGCAAAAGCAACGCGCGTCTCACGATTGGTACAGTGACCAGCAATTGCGGCGCGTGCCGGGTAGTTGCACGGCACGACCAGCATGCCATCACGCTCTTCTAAGGTCTTTACAAACAGCGGGTCAACGCCAGGAAGGGCATCTTTTGCTACCAGCACCTGCGAGTTGTCCTCATTGATAAGCCCTTTAAACTGAAACTCGAGCGACTTCACCTCTTTCTTTAGCTGCGTAGCGCGGTCAAAATCATCTGCCTCCAAGGCAAAGCCAGCACGATCAAAGGTACGCTTGAGATCAATAAAGTAATCTCTTTGTTCGCGACCAAGGCTTGCTTTCTCTGATTGCCAAGCACCCTGCTCGTACGCGCGCAGTGCATTATACACCTCACGATTAGAAGAAAGATCTACCTCAAGCCCGCTCAGCTCATTCACCGCAGCAAGCGCCGCATCACGCATCGCTTGGTCCCGCTCAACCAAGTCGGATGTTTTCAAGCACCACATCGCCGACATAATCCGTCCCCACATGGTGTCATATGCCAGAATGGTATTATCAAAAGTGCGTTCGTTGGCAGGAATCGCAAACAAATTCGCGAGGTCTTGTGCCGTATGCTCTTTTGCATAAGCAACGCGTCCTGCAATATCTCCAGGAGAGGCAGCGACAACACCAATGGCTTCTTCTGCACTACGAATATCACCATGCATCATGCGATCATACCTTTCATAATCAAATGAGGAGTTACAAGTTACAGAACTGCTGACTACCAACAAGGTAAGAGCAGTTAATCTCTTTACGAAGACCATAGGAATTGCTCCTTATGATGAATGTTCTGTCAGACCAATCTCGCGAAGAAAAGCCTCTTTAATTGGCTCTCTATCAAGAAAGTTATACAGCATCTCTTTTGCGGGCACACTGCCACCACACCCAAGAATGTCGTACACAAAGCGGGCACCAATTTTTGAATCGCGCAATCCATGCTGCTTAATTTTTTCAAAACAATCACAGGCGAAGACCTCTGACCACATATAACCG
>JASFWT010000018.1:0-8493 GCA_050049075.1 Candidatus Babelota bacterium
TTGGCACCATAATTCTCAAGATGAGAGAACGAGGCAAAACCGCAATCAATCTCCTTGGCTTCACCGAACGGGAACGTCTCACGAATAGAGGTATTCCATAAGGCAGACAGATCAACATGTTCATGGGCACGATGACACTCAAGCGAAATTTGTGCTGCCATAATTTGATACGCATAGTTATAGGCAGAGCCAAGATTACGAGAAGCAAGCATGTTTTCGATTATATGATCAGGAAGCGGCTCACCTGTTGCATAATGTGAACTAATATCCTTAAGAAGCTGCGCGTCCCAAATCCAACGTTCAAATATCTGCGATGGCATCTCTACAAAATCACGCTCAACATGCGTACCAGAGGTACTATAAAAATCAGTGCGACCAAGAATGGTGTGCATTGCATGACCAAACTCATGAAAAAACGTTTCAACCTCACTATGACGCATCAGCGACGGCTTGCCATTCTCACCAGGCGTAAAGTTGGCAATCACCAGAGTGGTCGCAACCTCATTGTTCTTTGCAAAGGTAAGTGATGCATTACACGCATGAGAGTACTTGTTTTTCCGAGGGAACAGGTCGAGAAGCACATACCCAAGAAGCGCATTGTCATGCGGACGCCGCACCGAAAGCAAACGCACGCTCTCGTGCCAGGCATTTTCAACAACTTCTTCTTTCAGCGTAATACCAAGAAGCTGCTCATAAATATGAAATAGCCCTTTAACTGTTTTTTCCAGCGGAAAGTACTGTGAAATCTCTCGGCTATCAAGACCAAAATGCTTTTTTCGATACTGGGTATAAATGTAGCTCATATCCCCAATGGCAAATTTGCCATCATCGGTAAGCGCAACATCTGCGGGCAGATTCTGCTGCAGGTGCTTCATCTCTTGAACATATGCCTCGGTAACCGCCGGCTTTAAATCTGAGAGAAATTCTTCAACGGTCTCTGGTGTTTCAGCCATTTGCTCTTCAATGCTGTACGCTGCATAGCTCTCGTAGCCAAGCAGCTGCGCCTGCTCATTACGTTTCGCAAACAGCGCAGGCATCAATGTCTCATTTTTCGGCATCCCTCTTTTGTTCATCTCCAAAGAAAAAGCGCGACGAGTCGCGCTATTACTACAGTATCCCATGATTGCTGCCGAAGAAGGATAGGTACACGGAATCACCAACATGCCCTCACGCTCTTCTAATGCCGCTACAAAGTCGAGTGCTACACCCGGCAATGCATCTTTCGCCACAAGGATCTCACGATTATCTTCGGCAATAGCACGTTGAACCTCTGTCGAAAGAGCGGCTATTTCTTTTTCAATCTTTTTAAGTTTCGCAAACGCTTCATCATCAAGCTCATAACCAGCCCGCGCAAAACCACGCATAGAGCCACGCATGATAGCTCGCTGCTTATCATTAAGAATCTCAGTTTGCCACACACCCTGTTCATATTCTTTAAAGGCGCGATACACCTCTTTGGTACTAAAGTGATCAACAGAAAAAGCATCTAGTTCTTGCTCGGCCTGGAAACAGGCACCGCGCAGTGCATCATCAGACTCAACCATACTGCGCCGGTGGATACCGCAGCCTACGATACTCATCTGCTTGTGTATTTCATCAAAGAAGCCAACCGTATTCTCAAAAGTGCGTTGTGCTGAAGGAATAGAAAGAAAATCTGCCAGCTGTGATTTTGCACGCGCAATAGCAAAGTCTTTACGTGCAAAAACTTCTTCTATCGTATGAGGCAATAATGATACTGCGTCTGCGGGAGTATATACTTTCCCCTCAAGGAGTCGTTCAAAGTGAGCAGAATCAAAAGCGGCCGCACTATGACTAGTAGCAGTCAATGCGGCCAATGAAAATAATAATAAGCGGTGTACACGTACAGACATTCTCTCTCCCTGTCTTAGTTACTAATGTGTTGATGTACACCTTGAACGTAGCAAAAAAGTCCCTTATCCACCAGCACTTTCTCGTGCGCGACGTACTTTCTCCTTCATGCGCTGAACACGACTTCCAATATGCTCGGGGCCCTTCTCTTTCTCTTCTGCAGCAAACTTATCATTCAAGGTTACCACGAGCTCTAGATAGCGCCCTTGTTCTGCCTGTCGCGCCTGCCACAGCTTTCGTCTGATTTTCACAAAGAGCGGATCTGGTTTTGTATTCTCCTCAGCATCAACAACCACACAAAACTCTGCACAGGTACCCATGAACTGATCAGCACCATCATCATCTTCATCGCTCATGCCGAAAACACTGTACTCGGTATCCCGCTTCTCTTTTAGTTTGTCACGAATCGACGTATAGATACGCCGCGCATTTGCTTCTTCTTGCAGGGTAAGCAGCTGAATAGTATCAATTGAACCACCCACCACCAAGGTATCCTCAAGCTCTTTAATTACACTCGCCTTTCGCGGCTTACCATCAACATCAAACTTCACAAACTCACGCAAGCTCTCCATGCTGCCTTCAAGCTTTAACAGAACAACATCCCCAAAATAGCTCAAAAACTCCTCCCATAGTTGAGAGTCATCACGTGCTTTCTCAAACTCTTTTTGTGCTTTCTGGTAAGTCTTGTAATTTTCTTCCTTGCGAACCCTCTCTGCCTCTTGCTTGTTCTGCGCAACCTCTTGTGCACGAAGCGCTTCCGCTTTTGCCTCACTAATCTCACCAAGGACCTCGGGCGCCTTCTTCTCAATCTTTGGTGGCGGTTTGAGAAAGTACTCCATGTAATCAAACAATACGTCTTCGTAGAACGCCGTAATCTCCTGGCGACAGAGAAAGCCGGCCGCATCAATCTTCTTTCGTTCCTCAGAAGTAAGCCCCGTTACCTTGCTTTGATCAAATTCATAACGCTTAGCCCCAAGTCCTGCAATCTTAGGATCACCCAGCATCCCTTCAACTTTAGCCGTTGCATCTTCGCCCGGCACTAAATCAACTAACGCAGGCAATTCTTCTTCCGCCGGTGGCAATCCCATAAAAATATTGTAAAGCTCTTCAGTAGTCAGCGGCACCGGTCCCGTAGGTATACCTGCCAACGCACCACCAGCAGCCAAAGCGCTACCTGCAGCCATTGCACCCGCAGCGCCAGACATGCCTTTTTGCGCGCTTTGCTGCGCTTTGGCAACAATGCCAGCAACCCCCCCCCGCACTCCCTTAGCACCCTGCTGCGCCTGCACCGTACCTTGTCCGGCCGCCATTGCACCAGTTAGAATTGCACCTTCTAGGTTCCCTTGACGCAACTGACTAAAAGCTCCTTTTAGGCCACCAGCTGCTACCCCCAGCAAACCCGAAGTCGACTCACGCGCACTACCCGCAAGGGCGCCGGCACCCATCGTTGGATCCCCCCCTTCCTCTTCATCCATTTCGTCATCGAGGGACTCATCACTGTAGTCATCAGAGTACTCATCATCAGCGGCATAAAGAGGGGCGCCACTAAAAGCGAGCAAACCAAGAATCATTAAAATTTTTCTGTGGCACATACCATCTCCCTTGTTAACGACCGCCTACAGTTATACTAGCAGACTCTGCACGCTCTTGCTGAACGGCAGGCTGAGGTGGCTCCTCTTCTTCTGCCGGCACGTGCGGTGCTTGTGCGGCAGGACTTGGTGTTGCAGCAACAGCCGCAGGAGCAGCAACCACATCGACAGCCTCTTCCACAACCTCATCTGTTGGAACGTACCCGAGACGCTCCTGCATAAATGCTTCTTGGTCCTCAGGGGCAAGCCCACTGAAGGCTGACTCTACAATACTTGAGAGTGCCTGATCTGCCGCTGACTCTTCCGCTTCTAAACGAGCTAAATTCTCTTCATTCGCAGCACTCAATACGCCCATATCACGCAAGTTATGCAAGTCGCGACGGAAGCGTTCTTCAAGCGGTACCGCGGTAATAGTTGCTGCACCTTTAGCGTAGCGCCCACCACGCTTCGTGTTACCCATGTATTCTTTTCTGCGCTTTGCAAACGCTTCTTTCTGTGCAGCCGTCAAACTGCTAGAAATAACGTTTTCTATCTCGTTACGCAGTGCTTCATCTGCCATTGCCGCATCCTGCTCAGCTTTTTCAAGGCGACGCTGCTCTCTGCCACCAACGTAGGCACCCTCCTCAAGGCTGTTATCACGGAGCAAGCGACTTGCTTTATACACTTCATCTTCTTGCTTCGCTGCATCAGTAAAAAGCGTTGGCATATTGCTTTCGACTTCTTCTAATTTTTCAACAGCATCTTTAGCATCTTTTGCACTCTCATCTTGTAGTGAAGTCACTGCCATAGCACCATCAACGGTCAAGCTTTGCGCATACAATTCAGCCTGTTTGCTCTTTAATGCACGTTGCGACTCCAGCACCTCGATTTCCGACTCAACAGTATCCCTTGACTCACCCTCCAAATATTCCAGCGCAGACTGCTTGCGCGCAATACGATCGTCGAGGATACCAATCTGCAGCATATGCAGGCGATACTGCTTCTTCATATCTTCCTGAAATAACTGTTCTCGTTCTTGCTGTTGCTTTTCAAGCAGATCTATTTCCTGCTGGAGAGTATCGCGCTCTTTCGCTGCTGTCATACTCAGAGCCGCTCTCTTTTCATTAATTTCAACCTGCTTACTGCCAAGATCCCCATGTATCGATTCAGCCTTGAGACGAATAGCGTCACGTTGCGAACCAAGCTCACTCTCCATTTGAGCAGAAGTGAGTGCAACAGCAAGAGTCGCTCCAAGTGCTGCCCGCGCAGCAGCATGCTCTGCCTCATAATGGTGCTGCTTTGCATAGGATTCTAATGCCTGTATATCAGCTTCTAAGTCTACTTTTTCTTCTTCGCTCGCCGCTGCAAGCTGGGCGCGCTTTGCTGCTGCCTGCTCTTCATAGACAGCAGCTTTAGCTGCAAATTTACGCTGTTCATCTTCCATCTGTTCTACGTATTTCTGTTCTTCCGCATCAATGGACGCATTGAGGCTTGCTATATCATCTTTGAGGGCTGCCTGATCCGCCTCTGTCGCCTCTTTCAAAGCACTCTTCTTCTCAGCAAGCGCCGCCCGCTTATGCGCAAGTGTATTGTCAACTCTTTGCTGCTCACTATCAAGCCGCTTATTTGTTTGTTCAATTGCTGCGGCCACCTTCGTTTCCTGAGCAGCAAGAGTATGCTCTGCTGACTGTGCTACCACCGCTGTAGCTACCGAAACTTTCATCTTTTGATTCTGTACATAAAGGTCTAATTCTTGTTGCTTTGCAGCAATCTCTGCTTCCTGGGCAGCAAGATTGGCTTCCATCTCTGCCTTTGCTGTATCAAGAATAGCTGGCTCTTCTTCAAGCTTTCGCCTCTTTTCTGCCAGTAGTACTTTTTTAGCATTGATATCTTTTTGCAAGCGCTCTTGCTCAAGTAAGATTTTTTCTTCGTACTCTTCCTGAGTCTCACGAGCATCCGCTTCTGCTTCGGCAATCTTTTCTTTCGCCTCTCTTTGCGTAACAGCAATATCTTCTTCAAGCCGTAATCGCTGCTCATCAAGTTCTTTTTTCTGTGCAGTAATATCATCCTCAAGCCGTTTTTTTTCCTCACCAACCGCGAAACGAGCAGCCTCTTTTTTTGCTTCGATCTCACTCTCTGCACGAGAAATCTTCTCTTCCGCTAAGCGCCTCTCTTCAGCAATGCGTTCGTCGAGTTGTTGACGCTCCTGTTCTACGCGATCTTTTGCTTCTTTGATTCGCTCCTCTGCAAGTCTCTGTTCTTTCTGTATTTTCTCTTCAAGTTCGGCACGCTTTTCGGCAGCTATTTTTTCTGCTTCTGCCGCCTTTGCAGCTGCTTGTTTTTCTATTCTTGCAACCTCTTTTTCAATTTTCTTTTTTTCTATATCAGCTTGTTTTTTAAGCTTCTGAGCCTCTTCCTTTACGGTGCTCACCTCTGTTGACACTTCATTCTTCACGAGTTTGACTTCATCACGGACAAGCGTTTTAGCTTGACCAATGGCTTGCTTTGCTTTCATCTTTGCCATCTTTCCACCGAAATTAGCAAGAGTCCCGAGTGTCGAAAAAAGACCCCCACTACTGGTAGACGGCTGAGCGGCACCTAGCTGAAAAAAGCATGCGAAAAAGATAAGAACAAATACTAAAGAAGTCTGGCTATTCATAATGTTACCTACCAAAACAAGAGTTAGTCTTGGCGGACAGCCTACCTAAGGCCTACTCGTCCTCACAAGAGTTGTCCACATTCGCCGTACAAAGTCTTGCATGCCACTATAAAGAGAGCGCCACCACTGCTGCAGGACTGTATACCACCCCGGCAGTTCATGCTGCTGCACATAGGCAAGTCGCTTTGCCACCTCAGTACGCAATAGTTCCGGCGACTGATCACCATGCAGCAAAGGCGTCACCGCCTTTCCCTTATGAAAGAGAACATAGGTGGGCATAATCACCTGCCGCTGTCCCACACTCTTTATAATTGCTCCCGCCAGCTTTTCCTGACTGCGTGCATCGACAGTACAGCCACGCAGTGGCGTTGGCCACTCATCAACAAGACCAGCCAGCACTGCTGTTTGCTCAGAAGCCAGCGGCCGCGTCACTGAATCTATTTTCACCACTACGGGCATAGGAGCTTTACCGACCAGACCCACAAACTGCTCGCCACTACGTAGCTGCACAATATGCGGGAAACCAGTCTCTCGAACCAATGGCGCCACCCCGCCTGTTGCAAACAAAGGCTCAAATGGTTGATCAGCAGACAAAGAAACACACATCAGAACGGCAGCAAGAAATGCTTTCATACAGCTCCCTAGAAAAATAAAAAAAGAAGTGTGCCCACTGTACCGAGCAAGTGGCACCAACCTCAACACTTTGCTGCGGCTGCACGAGCTTGCTGCAAGGCACACGCCGCTAAATGGGGTCTTGCGCGAACCCTAAAAGCATGAGCTATGTTGGCCCACACTACATGATGATAGCCATACAGGGGGTTACGCAGAAGATGCCGCCAGAGCGGCACCGCAGCACGCAACCTATCGATAGATGCTAAGGCACAAGCATAGTCATTCTGTAACTGCAGCCTTAAAGCGATCGGTCCTGCAAGCGCAAGAGCCTCTGCATACGCACCGCATGCAGCATGCTCATCCCCCAAGGCAAACAAAAGCGCTGCATACATGCCTGCGCAGCGCAAGTCAGTACGGACAAACGGATTTAGCGTCGCCAAGGCTATACTGCATGAAAGTCGACTATTCCTACCCTGCATGACTCCGACACATGCTTCTTGATAGGCAGAGAATGCCTGATCATCACTGCTGCAGGGCTGTCTGCCGCACCCCACACTCAAGACGCAAAAAAGAAGTGAAAAAGTAATGTCCAGGATACGGCGCGTTTGATATACTTCGCTCCTCTTTATTACAAAGTTCTTGTCATTCATATACATACCTTTCATATAGTTGTGAGTCATTTCACTCACTCAAAAATGGGGATACGCAACGCCATGCAACCACGGTTGATTTGGGATGAATTTTTAAAAATTGCCAAGGAAGAAGCTGGCAGCCAGGTTGTTGAGACCTGGTTCAAAGCGGTAACCCTTGATGCCATTGATCTGACGCGTCGCGAAGTGACACTGAAGATGCCCAACAACTTTGTGAGCAATTGGATACAAGAGCATTATCACACATTACTCATAACTCATCTCAAGCGTTTACTTAATACGCAGGACCTCACCATTATCTTCTCCAGCAGCGCCACACCACCAACACCGACCGAAGCGGCAGGAAAAAGCACCTCAACAATGGTAGCCGCCCCCAACACCTTTCGCCCTGCCACCATTACCAAAATGGGCAGCACCGGGGTTGTGCCGCACGGCGCGCCGCCTCGCGGCAATGAGCGCAAAGTCTTAAATGAGCAGTATCAATTTGAAACCTTTGTCGTTGGCCCAAGTAACTCACTCGCACACGGTGCGGCATACGCGGTCAGTCAATCGCTGGGAAAAGTCTATAATCCGCTCTACATCTATGGCGGCACTGGCTTGGGCAAAACACACCTGCTCCATGCTATTGGCAATGAAGCGAAAAAGCACAACCCAAACCTACGTATTCGCTACGAGACGACTGATCAGTTCATGCACCACTTCATTCGTTCGATTCGCTTCGATAAGGCCCATCAATTCAGAGATCGCTATCAGCACCTCGATCTTTTGCTCATCGATGACATTCAGTTCTTCTCAAACAAAGAGCAAACACAGGAAACATTCTTTCACATCTTTAACACGCTGTATGAGCAAAAAAAGCAGATTGTTCTTTCTAGCGATATGTTTCCTGAGGAGATCAAGGGCCTCCAGAGCCGCCTGACCTCTCGCATGGAGTGGGGATTGGTTGCTGACATGCAAACACCAGACTTAGAAACAAAGATTGCTATTCTGACCAAAAAGGCAGAAATGCATAACATCACGCTAAATGACGAAGTGAGTCAGTTTATTGCGTCACGCGTACACTCTAATATTCGCCAACTCGAAGGCGCCCTGGTTCGCGTTGACGCTTTTGCCTCACTGACTGGACAAAAAATAT